>JAOOLH010000016.1 GCA_028408675.1 Prochlorococcus sp. AH-716-K03
TTTTTTATTTTTAATTTTGATAATATTTTTTCTTAATAGATACTTTATTTCAAATACTAATATTATTGAGATTCAAATTATTAAAGAAAAAGTAAACTAAAAACTTTGATTCTTTAATTATTTATTCTCCCAAAACTATTTCCAAGTTCACTATATTTTCGTAAATTTAGATCTATTTCGTCTAAGGTTTGACTTAATCTCCATTTCCAATTGTTAGTAATTGTTCCAGGAGTATTTAATCTACTTGAATCATCCAAAGATAGAATATCCTGTATTGGTGAAATAAAAAGGTTGGCTTTAGTTCTCATTCCAATTTCTATTAAATTCCAAGAGGGATCATTAGAAAAGTTGTAGTTATCTCTTATATGATTTTTAATATGATTATCTAAATAGTTCCACCATGAAGTGGAAGTTGAATTATCGTGAGTTCCTGTATAAACAACCCAATTCTCATCTTCTATATTTTTAGGTAGATAAGGGTTATTTTTATTGCCGTCGAATGCGAATTGCAGGATTTTCATTCCCGGTAGTTCATTATTATCTCTTAATATTTCTACATCTTTAGTTATTACCCCTAGATCCTCAGCAATGATAGGTAAATAATTAGATTTTAAATCTTTTTTTAGAATATTTAATAGCTCTTTACCTGGCGAATTAATCCAAGTTCCATTTATAGCATTTTTTGCATTTCCATTAACTCTCCAATATCCGGCTAACGCTCTAAAGTGGTCAAGTCTTAAAATATCTACAAGTTTAAATTGCCTTTTAAATCGTTCTCTCCACCATTTGAAATTTGTTCTTTTGTGTTTTGACCAATAGTAAGTAGGAGTACCCCATAATTGTCCATTAGATGAGAAATAATCAGGTGGAACTCCACTTTGAAAAAGCAAATCTCCATTTTGTGATATTGAGAACAGTGATTTATTACTCCATACATCTGCGCTGTCTCTTGAAACATAAAAGGGTAAATCTCCTATAAGTGTAATCCCTTTAGTTTTAGCAAAGCCTTTGATATCATTCCATTGTTTATCAAGATGCCATTGTATTAATTTTGTTTTAAGTATCTTATTACTTTTGTCATTTTTAAATTGTTTTATAAATTTTATTTTCTTATGCTTATATTCCAATGGCCACTCCCACCAAGGCAACATATTAAACTCCTCTCTGATAACCATAAAAGTTGCGTAGTCTTCAACCCATGTATTTTTTTTATTCCACATATAAAAATCATTTTTCCTCTCTGCAGATTGAGATTCCCAACCAGTTAAAAGATATTCTCCTAATTTATTCGATAATTTGTTTGCAAAATCAAAGTCAAAATGATCTTTTCTTTGATTAATTTCTTGTAATTCCTTGCTTTTGGATAGAAATATAAAACCTTTTTTAATTAATTCATTAATGTCAAGAAACCAGGGATTTAAAGCAAAACTAGATGGAGAACTATACGGAGATCCAGTTGAATCAGTTGGAGTAAGTGGTAAGAATTGCCAGAAATTAATCTTATACTTAGAAAGTTTATTAATCCAATCTTTTGCTCCTTCTCCAAATGTCCCGCAACAAATACCTCCTGGTAGGCTTGAAGGATGAACAAGTATTCCTAAGGATTTTTTCGTAAATACTGACTTTAAACTCATAGATATAAAGTAAATTTTAATTTTTTATAATTCTTTTTAATAATTTATTTAAACTAACAATAGATAGATATATATGATTTAACAAATATTTTTTATGAGTCTCTTATTTTTACGTTTAAAATTTTTTACTATCATGTATTTATATATTTTTTTATTATCAAATTAAGATCATATAACTTTTGAAGATAGATAAGTTAATTAATTTTTGCGAAATTTATATTAGGCACTACGATAAAAATAGATTTTAAAAGCTAATTTCGTGACTAGTTTTATCACGGCAGTGGAGAGTGAAGAACCAAATTTTAATCTAACCAATAGTCGTTTAAGGCTAGTAAGTGGAACTTCTAATCCTAAATTAGCCGAAGAGATTGCATCATATTTAGGGATAGAGAATGTCCCATTGGTATCTAAAAGATTTGCTGATGGAGAGCTTTATGTTCAAATTCAACAATCGATAAGAGGTTGTGATGTATTTCTGATTCAGCCTACATGCGCTCCTGTAAACGATAGCTTGATGGAGTTGATGATTATGGTAGATGCTTGCAAAAGAGCTTCAGCTAGGCAAATTACAGCGGTAATTCCCTATTTTGGATATGCAAGGGCAGATAGGAAAACTTCAGGAAGAGAATCAATTACAGCAAAGCTTACGGCAAATTTACTAGAAAAATCTGGAGTTGATAGAGTTCTTGCCATGGATTTACATTCAGCTCAAATACAAGGATATTTTGATATCCCTTGTGATCATATTTATGGATCTCCTGTCTTAATTGATTATCTTGAATCTTTAAATTTGGATGAAGTTGTTGTGGTTTCTCCTGATGTAGGAGGAGTCGCAAGAGCAAGAGCATTTGCCAAATTAATGAAGGATGCACCATTGGCTATTATTGATAAAAGAAGATCAGCTCACAATATTGCAGAAAGCTTGACTGTGATTGGAGAAGTAGAAGGAAAAACTGCTATTCTCATAGATGACATGATAGATACTGGGGGTACTATTTGTTCAGGTGCAAATCTGCTAAAAAAAGAAGGGGCAAAACGAATTTTTGCATGTGCTTCTCATGCAGTATTTTCTCCCCCTTCTTATGAAAGATTAAGTGCAAAAGATTTGTTTGAACAAGTTATAGTTACTAACAGTATTCCAGTACTTGATAATGATAATTTTCCTCAGTTAAAAGTCCTTTCTGTCGCAAATATGTTAGGAGAGGCAATATGGAGAATTCATGAAGAAAGTTCTGTTAGCTCTATGTTTAGATAATAAAAAATAAATTATTTTTTATTATCCTTTAGTATTTTATTGACTTTTTTTGTCACTTCTTTAGGGACGCTATCGGGACAATATTGCATTGCAGTAGTAACTATTTGAAATTCTGCACCGGCAAATAATTTTTCTCTTTCTAATTTTTTATCACCTAATTCTTTAACTACCCCACCATGTTTGCCCTCTATTACTTGTACGTAGGTTGCAGTAGCTACTCCCACCGCTTTGGGAAATTCTATACCAGCTTTTGTGGCTATACAAAGATATGAAGCCCCCATGCCTTTATATAAATATAAGTCTTGATCAGTAGCAGCTATTAATTTTTTTTCTGCTTTAATTTCTTTATTCAAAATTGTATTATCAAAAATTGTTAAATATAAAAGTATCGGTAAACAAATAATTTTAAAGGTTTTTTCTGAAAACAAATTAATAATCATTAATTTTTTTATTAATTGTTTTAAAGATAACATTTTTTAAATTTTAAATTAAATTGACTTATAGATTTTATGTAATAATTCTAATTTCATGATGATTCTCTACTATTTTAAGTTTGTCCTTTTCCCATGAATATATAACTCTATATCTATAGTTATCATCATCAATTAGTCTTGTATGTTCAATAATATACCAATCTTCATAAGATGAATCAAAAATCATTTCATGTTCATCCACTTGTTTAATATTTGATATCCCATCTACATCACTTAAATAAAATTTTTCTCTGATGAGTTGGTGACCCCTAATAAATGCTTGCATTTCGCCTTTTTCTTTGTATTTGGGATTTTCTTTAAAAAAACTATATTTCTTTTCTGGATACCAAGTAAATTTATAGTGTGATTCCCACTCTTTTTTATTCTCAAGGGCTTCAATATTTATAAACATGCATAAGTTATATGTTTTATTTTTTTCATCAATATAATAAGTTCGATTTGATTTCCAAAGCCCAATATTCCTAGAGAACCATCTTTTTAAATTACTATTTATGTTGACTTCAGGAGAATTATATTCACCGTAATTAAAGTTATTGTTTTGATTAATAACAACCATTATTAAATATCAATTATTTATTTCATAGCTTAACTGTAGAATTATTATAAATATCTTAATGTGTTTATAAGCATAAACAGCTTTTCAACACTTCAGGGGGACCGATTTGAATGAGAAAAAAGAACTAAAACTAATACTAGTAGCTGCTAGAAATCATCTTTCTCGAGCGGATCTCAAATCATTATTATCCTATTTAGAGTCTGATAAATGTGAATTTGAAATCTCTCTTCAAATTTCTGAACCAACCGAACAACCTGAACTCCTTGAATTGCATAGATTAGTTGCTATACCAGCTCTTATAAAGGTTTCACCTGGTCCAAAACAAATATTTGCAGGAAGTAATATTTTTGTACAGTTGCAGACTTGGTTGCCTAGATGGAAACAGGAAGGGGTTACAAAAAATTTAGGTATTAATCTTCAACCTTCTAAAATAGATTCAATTACAACACAAAAAGAATTTCTTCTTGAAGACGAATTATTAGTCCTTAGACAGGAAAATGAGACACTTACAAAAAGAATCGAATCACAAGAAAGACTTTTAAGAATGGTTGCACATGAATTGAGAACCCCCTTAACGGCAGCTACTCTTGCTATTCAAAGTCAAAAATTAGGCCAAATTGATATAAAGAAATTACAAGATGTTATCAAGCGTCGTTTAGAAGAAATTGAACTTTTATCTCAAGATCTTCTTGAAGTCGGAACAACAAAATGGGAAGCACTATTTAACCCTCAGAAAATTGATTTAGGAAATATAAGTGCTGAAGCAATTCTTGAATTAGAAAAGTTTTGGAGATTGAGAGAAATAGAAATTGATACTGATATACCTTCAGATCTCCCAAGTGTTTTTGCTGATCAAAGAAGGATGAGGCAGGTATTTTTAAACTTAATTGAAAATGCCCTAAAATTTTCAGAAGATTCAGGATCAATAAAAATTACAATGATTCATAAAACAAATCAATGGGTAGAAATAACGATTTGTGACAAAGGTACTGGAATTCCTTTAAGTGAACAAAAAAGAATATTTCTTGATAGAGTCAGGCTACCACAGACATCTAAGGGTACATCAGGATTTGGTATTGGCTTATCTGTTTGTAGAAGAATTGTTGAAGTTCATGGGGGAAGAATATGGGTTGTATCAGAAGTTGGTGAAGGTTCTTGCTTTCATTTTACTGTTCCAGTGTGGCAAGGCCAAAATAAAGAACAACAACACTTGACGAAAGGATAGTTTTACTCCTAATTTTTTATAAGCTATACAGCTATTTCCTTGGCCCCATCGTCTAGAGGCCTAGGACACCTCCCTTTCACGGAGGCGACAGGGGTTCGAATCCCCTTGGGGCTATTAATTAACTTTTAAGATTTTAATTAATTATTTTATTGAAAATTTTGCCTGTTTATCTACTGCAATCAAATTTTCAGAAAGATCTTTTTTTAATCTTTTTTCTATCATTCCAATAGGCATCCATTGGCAACCTTGCACGGTTAGATCATAAAGCAATGAGTTCTTGGGAGTGTCTTTTATTGTTTGAATTTTCCAGCTTCCTTCAAATCTTCTGAAATCTCCCTTAATAAGACTAAATTTAAGTAGACCAAGTTCTTTCTCTTCATATAAATCAATTGTTACTTCAGCTGAAAATTTCATTCCAAGAAAATCTTGAGCTCCTACTTGTTTTAGATGAACATTGTTATTATTTTTGTAAATCTTTTGACTCGATAAAAGATTTGGGATATATAAATTTAATCGATCATAGTCAGTTAGTACATTCCAAAGAGAATCAAAAGTTGCAGTAGTAGTTAATTGCGCCGCAAGCCTTCTTGTCCCTCCAGAAAGCTTTTCCATGGTTTGCTCAATTGTCCTGTAATCATCATTTTGAGAACGATCCACTGTTCCTTGAGAATTATTCATAGATGAATTTTTTAATTAAATAAAAAATTATTCCTGTGTAACTATACCGGCAAAACAAAAAAAAATAGGTAAAAAAATAAATATATATGAATATATTCCGATCTCAAAACGTAACCATTTTTATAAAACAAGTACAAATTAAGATACAAATTGATAATCTTTTATTATAAGTACGTTCAAAAATGGTTTACTCACAAGCAAAAGTTATCGCAGGTGGATTAGCGCATATTCCAATTGTGATAGGTGTTTTTTATTTTATAATGACCTTTTTTAATAAAAGAGCTTTAAAATTTGCAGAGGCTAATAAATCAAAAAAATCTGAAGCTAAAAAAGTTGTTGAACCAAAAATCGAATCTAAACCTGTTGCCGCTGTGAATTCTGAAGCCCCAAAACCTGTCAAGAAAAAACATGCCGATGTCCCAGTTAATATATATAGACCAAAAACTCCATTTGAAGGAACTGTAACTGGAAACTATAGTCTTCTTAAAGAAGGAGCTATTGGAAGAGTAAATCACATTACATTTGACCTTAAAGAAAGTGACCCTTTTCTAAATTATGTTGAGGGGCAAAGTATTGGTATTATGCCTGCTGGAGAAGATGCTAATGGTAAGCCACATAAACTAAGGCTTTATTCAATAGCAAGTACAAGACACGGAGATGATTTCGAGGGTAATACAGTTTCACTTTGTGTAAGACAACTCCAATATGAAAAAGATGGGGAAACTGTTAATGGTGTTTGCTCTACATATTTATGCGATATTAAACCAGGAGATAAAGTAAAGATTACAGGTCCTGTAGGGAAAGAAATGCTTCTTCCTGATGAAGAAGATGCAAATATAGTAATGCTTGCTACTGGAACTGGAATTGCCCCAATGAGAGCTTATTTAAGAAGAATGTTTGAAGCTACTGAAAAGGAAAAAAATAAATGGAATTTCAAAGGAAAGGCCTGGTTATTTATGGGAGCGCCTAAATCAGCTAATCTTCTATATGAAGAAGATCTTCAGAGATACCTTGAACATTATCCAGATAACTTTAAATATACGAAAGCGATTAGTCGTGAGCAGCAAAATACTAAAGGAGGAAGAATGTATATTCAGGATAGAGTTCTAGAGTCTGCAAATGAACTATTTAATATGATTGAAGATGAAAAAACTCATATTTATCTTTGTGGTTTAAAAGGAATGGAACCTGGAATAGATGAAGCCATGAAAAAAGCAGCTGAAGAAAAAGGTTTAAATTGGTCAGAGTTAAGGCCCCAATTAAAAAAAGCTGGTAGATGGCACGTAGAGACTTATTAATTTTTCTTATTTTGTTTTTTAAATAATTAATAGACTTTATTGGTTTAGACACAAAATGTAGCTTTATAGCTAAAAAAAGAGGATTTTATCTATAGAAGACTTATTAAAATATGCCCTCTACTTTAAATAACCCTCTCAGGTTAGGCTTGCGGCAAGAGAGAGTTATATCTCCACAATGTTTAATTATTTTTGGGGCCAGCGGAGATCTTACTCATAGAAAACTTATACCTGCCCTGTTTGAACTTTATTTGCAAAGAAGGATCCCTAGTGAATTTGCCATAGTTGGATGTGCAAGAAGACCATGGTCTGATGAAGAGTTTAAGGAAAAAATGAAAGTTAAATTATCTGATCAAATATCTGGTAATGAGAATGAATGGGAACAGTTTTCTAATTATCTGTTCTATGAGCCAGTTGATTTGCAACAGAGTGAACATGTTGTAAGGCTTTCTAAAAGGCTAAATGAAATTGATAAATCACAGGCTACTCATGGAAATAAGACTTTCTATTTATCTGTATCTCCAAACTTTTACGGAAGTGGATGTAAAGCACTAAAGGCTGCAGGATTAATAGATGATCCTAAGAAAAGTAGAATCGTTATTGAAAAACCTTTTGGAAGGGATTACTCAAGTGCGAAGAAACTTAATAGGATTGTTCAAAGTTGTGCAGATGAAAGTCAGATATATCGTATAGATCATTATTTAGGTAAAGAGACTGTTCAGAACATATTGGTTATGAGGTTTGCTAATACTATCTTTGAACCTATATGGAATAGAAATTACATTTCAAGTGTTCAAATAACATCATCAGAAACAGTGGGGGTTGAAGATAGGGCTGGCTATTATGAAAGCTCTGGAGCCTTGAGAGATATGCTCCAAAATCATTTAACACAAATGCTTGCTGTTACAGCAATGGAGCCACCTGGTAAATTTGAACCTGAGGCAATAAGGAATGAAAAAGCAAAAGTTCTTCAAGCCTCAAAACTTGCGGATGAGAATGAACCCTGGAATTGCTGTATTAGAGGACAGTATGCAAGGGGAGGAAATAATCTAAAAAGACTTAAAGATTATAGAGATGAAGATGGTGTAAATATGAACAGTACAACAGAAACATATATTGCTACAAAAGTTTTTATTGATAATTGGCGTTGGCAGGGAGTTCCTTTCTTCTTAAGAACAGGCAAAAGGTTACCTAAAAGACTTGGGGAGATAGTATTGACATTTAAAGATGTACCAGTACATTTGTTCGAATCAACAATTATAAATCCATCTCCAAATCAGCTTATTATAAGGATTCAACCTAATGAAGGAGCTACTTTTAAATTTGAAGTAAAATCCCCAGGTTCTGGCATGAAATCAAGACCAGTAGAGATGGAATTTTCTTACGATGAATCTTTTGGTGAACCTTCTGATGAAGGTTACGTAAGATTGTTGGCTGATGCTATGCTCTCTGATCCAACATTGTTTACAAGAAGTGATGAGGTAGAGGCTGCTTGGAAACTTTATACACCGCTAATAGAATTAATGGAAAATGCTCCTTGGAAATTGCCTATTCACAAATACGAATCAATGACTTGGGGACCTCCTGAATCTGATCAATTAATTTCTAAAGACAATATTTTCTGGCGAAGACCCTAACTTTATAATGAAACCTCAATTAACACTTCAAACACCATTAGAACTTCCTCATGAAGAAATATCTAATTACCTAAATCAGTTATGGATTTCTGAAGATGAAGATAGCTCTGGAGCAAACACTTTTACTTTGATGGTGTGGCAGCCTGCTTGGCTTGAACAATGTTTAGTTCAATCAGGCTTAATAAGTGGACCTATTACTGGAACTTTAAGTCCAGAGATAATAAACGTTGCTAGGAAACTTATAATAGATAAGAAATTGCCACATACTACCTCCATCAATAGTGAAGAGTTATTAATTTTATTGAAGAAAAATTCATCAATTAAAGATTATGAAGACTTGAGAGGGCAATTTTTTGAATCCTCAATAAGTACTTTAAATCCTAGAAGATTAATAACTTTAGCTCCAACTATTAATAAAGAATCTGAGATAAAAACTTTTGTATCTGCCTATTGCCCACTAAGTGATAACAATATAACTCAATCTATTTGTGGCGACTTAGTTGTTATTAGGGGAGATTCTAATTCTATTAACAAGAAAGGATTGAAAATTATTGATGAACTTTCTATAAAAGATTTACCTATATGGTTATGGTGGAACGGAAGCCTTGATGAATCTGAAGAAACTTTTAATTATTTTACAGATAAGGGTTTTAGATTAATAATTGATACAGCAAATGGTTCACCCAAAAGATGTTTGAATATTCTTGATCAATCAATAAGATCAAATAAAGCTATTAATGATTTAAATTGGGTCAGACTTAAAAGTTGGCGTGAGTCATTGGCAATGATTTTTGATCCTCCTTCAAGAAGACCAATATTAGATCATATTTCTGATATTGATATAGATATTGCTGAAGGTAATCTACTTCAGGCCTTATTTCTCATTTCGTGGATTAGTGACAAACTAGAATGGGGATTTTCAAAAGTAGAAAACAATGGAGAATTAATAAATATTGAATTTAGAAGAAATAATGGCGAGAAAATATCGACAGGTATAAACTCTGTACCTCTAGGAAATCCAAGTATACATTCAGGACAAGTTATTGGATTAAGGTTGATTTCTAAAATTAGTGAGGTTCAAAAAAATAATACCTGTGTAATCCTTGGCTGTGAATCTGTTGAATGTATGAGACTTGAAGCTGGAGGAATGGCTGATATGCAATTAATAGAGCAAGTTGTTCCAAATTCTCTTTCTGCATCAGAATCTGATGTAAGTAAGCTATTGGCAAGTAGTAGAGGAAATACTAGTCCACTTTTTGAAAGTGCAATTGATATAGCAGTTCAAATTTTTGATAGTTTTAATAAATAATAGTAATTAAATGCCTTGTGTAATATCTTCTCCTTCGACGGATAGTGGAAAAACCACATTATCACTTTTGATTTCTTGTTGGGCTTTTTCAAAAGGTATAAAAATACAAACTTTTAAAGTCGGGCCAGATTATCTTGATCAACAACAACTAAGTTCAATTGGTCAACCTATTTGTAGGAATTTAGATATTTTTTTAAGTGGTGAAGAATGGGTACAAAAAAGTTTTTTTAAGCATTCTTCGAAATATGAATTCTCATTAATTGAAGGAGCTATGGGTCTTTTTGATGGATTAGGCGCAACTTCATATTCTAGTACTGCAGATGTTGCCAAACTTCTTAATATTCCAATAATTTTTATTGTTAATGCTAGAGGGCAAGTAGCTTCCCTTTTGCCAACTGTTAAAGGCTTCAGGGATTTTGATAATGGGTTGTCAATAAAAGGAATTATATTTAATAACGTCAATTCAGTAAGACATCAAAAATTAATTAAAGAAGTTTTTAAAAATGAAGATATAGAAATGCTGGGATTTTTACCCTCTGATTCAAAAATAACTGTTAACAAAGCAAATTTAGGTTTAATTTCTCCTTTAGATAGCGAAAAAAAAATTAATGTTGATTATTTCGCAAGTTTTGCAGAAAAAAATCTTGATGTGGTTTCACTAATCAAATTCCTAAAATCTCCTTCAAAAAAAATTTTAAATACTTCTACAAATTATGATTTTAAAATAGATAAAAAGAAACCTATTGCAATTGCAGAAGATAAAATCTTTCATTTTCAGTACCCTGAAACGAAAGAGTTTCTTGATGAATTAGGCATACCGCTAATTTCATGGAGCATCTTTAATAATGAAGAAATTCCAGATGAGGCTTCATCTTTAATTATTCCAGGAGGTTTTCCTGAGAAATATGCTTGTCATATAAGTGATTCTGAAAAAAGCTTAAACTCATTGAGGGTATTCCGTAGAAAAGGATTTATTTATGCAGAGTGTGGTGGGATGATGATTTTAGGCGACTTAATAGAAGATGAAAATGGAAATAACCATAAAATGTCAGGTATTTTGCCTTTTAAATCAAAGAAAAGCAATTTGTCTGTAGGTTATAGATATATAAAGGGTTTAAAAGACACTCCAATAATTAAAGAAAATCAATTGATAAGAGGACATGAATTCCATTATTGGGAAATTGAAAGTGCTTCATCAGAATTTGGCTTTAATAAAATAGTGCATAACAACCAACTGTCTTCTCCATGGAAAATTAAATCTTGGGAGAATGAATTTAAATATGAAGGTTGGTCAGATAATAAATTACATGCAAGTTGGATACACTTACATTTGCCAAGTTGTCCAGAAGCTGCAAAAAATTTCGTTGATGCCACACAATTTAATTATTCGCCAAATTTCTAATTTATTATCAAATCAAAAATTTTGAGTGGAGAACCTATAAAGACTATTCCTGGTAATGTAATAAGTGGACCTAAAAGACTTCCAACTATAACCTCAAATTTTGTATGACCAAGAGTTTCTTTTAAATCTATTTGCGATTTTGGGTCTAATTTTTTTGAAAGTTTGTTGATTTCTGCTGCCTGAATACCGGCTGATTTTCTGACCCCACTAGCGTCATACATTACAATTAAAGAGACTGCAACAGCTAATGCAAATATTGAGCTATCAAATCCTATTTGAAAACCTATGCCTGATGTAGCACCTGTTATTAATGCAGAATGACTTGAGGGCATACCACCTGTTTCGAACATAATGCCAAATCTAATCTTTCCTGTTTTAAAGAAATTGAATATAATTTTGAAAAATTGAGCCATTAAACAAGATAATAAACTCCAGAAAAGAACTGAATTATCGAAGAAAGCTGAGAATTCTGTCATATGTTTTGTACTCTTTACCTATCTCTATTTGTAATGTAATCAGCTAAGGATATTAAATATTTTGCATCTAAACCCCAAGGCTCAATTGCTTTTTTGGCTTTATCCACTAACTCGAAAGCTCTTTTCTTTGATTCTTCCATTCCAAGTAATTTGGGATATGTAGTTTTATCTGCTAAAAGATCTTTACCGGCTGTTTTACCAAGTTTCTCACTGCTTGATGTTAAATCAAGAATATCATCTATTATTTGAAACGCTAAACCAATACCCTCTGCATAAGTGGTTAAGGCTATTAATAATTCTTCATTAGCTCCGGCAATCATCGCGCCAGTTCTTACACAAGCTTTTAGTAAAGCACCAGTTTTATGAAGATGAATATATTCAAGGGTTTCGAGGTCAACTTCTTTCCCCTCACATTCCAGATCAACCACTTGACCTCCAACTAGTCCGGGGGCTCCAGCAACTAGGGAAAGTTCTCCAACTACATTTAGTAATCTATTGGAGTCAACACCAGGGCTCCTTAATGAGACCATTTCAAAAGCTCTCGTCAATAATGCATCACCAGCAAGAATAGCTAATGCATCTCCATAAACTTTATGATTGGTAGGCCTACCCCTCCTTAAGTCGTCATTGTCCATAGCAGGCAAATCATCATGTATTAATGACATGGTATGAATCATTTCGATGGCAACTGCTGTCGGAACCGCTAGAGAGGGTTCACCCCCTGCAAGGGAACAAGATGCTAGGCATAAAATTGGACGAATCCTTTTACCTCCAGCCAGGAGAGAATATCTCATTGATTCCCTAAGTATTTTTGGATTTTCTGGGCCTAAGGAAAAATCAAGAGCTTCTTCTACGACCTTTTTTGTATCTTTGAGATATTTATCAAAATCCGAAATATTATCAATAACTTCTGTCATTTTTGCGTTTTGTAAATTTTATCTGCATTTTGCGCTTTATGGCAAGAGGTCATTAAGAGTTGATGATAAACCAAATTCTTTTTGCCAGCTAAAAATAGTATTTACTAGTAACATTGTTACTGTCATTGGTCCAACACCCCCAGGAACTGGTGTATAAGCAAATACTTTGTGAATGACATCTTCTAATAATACATCCCCACATAAGTAAGTTTTGCTTTTATCAGAACTTGTCAATCTATGTATTCCTACATCAATAATTACAGCACCCTCTTTAACAAAACTTGCATCTATCAGGTGCGGTTTCCCAGCAGCAGCAATTAATATATCAGCTTCCTTGCATATTTTGTTTAAATCTATAGTTTTTGAATGCGTCATTGTTACGGTTCCATTTAGATTTAACAACATCAGAGATAAGGGTTTTCCAACTAACAGACTTCTTCCAATAACTACAATTTTCTTCCCTTCAATTATAATATTATTGGATCTTAGTAAGTTAATAATCCCTGCTGGTGTACAAGATCTCATTGCTGGTTCATTTTTGACTAACTTTCCAATGTTTTGTTCATTCAATCCATCTACATCTTTATCTGGCTTGATGATACTTATCAATTTTTGCTCATCAAATTTCTTTGGTATTGGAAGTTGTAATAACATTCCATCAATATTATTATCGAGATTTAATTTATTTATTAATTGTTCAACTTCTTTAGGGTCTACTGTTTCTTTTAGATGAAAAATAAAACTCTTTATCCCAACTCTAGCGCAAGCTTTTTCTTTGTTCTTTACATAAACTCCACTCGCTGGATCTTCGCCTATTCTTATTACAGCTAGACCAGGATTTCTTTTTGCAAGTGTTTTATTGACATAAATATAATTTTTTAATTTTTCCTCGATTTCTAAAGATAATTTTTTACCATCTAATTTTAATGACATTTAAAAAAAATTCTCCTTTTTACTCTTAGCATGCCTATAATTTTAAATTAATCAATTAGAATAATTATATTCTGTGCAAAACCTTACAAATACTTTAAAAAAATTAAATTACTTCTGGAATAGAAGTCAATTTCCTTCTCAGAAGCCTATCCAAATATCAACAATAGATAAATTAATTATCTTCTTAATATGTATCGTTATTGCCATAATATCCTCCTACAAAATACTCCTTGTTTCAAATTTAGAAAGTCCAAATATTTTCTCTTGGGGGTTGACTTTTGCTGAGGTCTTATTAATTTGTGGATTTTTAATAGTAGTTTCTATAAAAGAAAATCCAAACATTAATTCAAGACAAATCCTACTTATTATTTCTCTTTTGTTAATTGTTCAAATGATAAAAAATATATTTGGATCTGAACTTAGTCCTTTATCAATTTTAATTCCTCCTGCCTTAATTATATCTCAAGGGATGGGAACCATAACTGCTCTAGCTTGGGTATCAATAGCAAGTCTAAGCTGGCCTAATTCTATAACTAATATTAATAGTAATCTTCTTCTTATTACCTTGATTTGTTCTTTCATTGTTTCGATACTTGGAGGAAGAATAAGAAGTAGAGCACAGTTGCTTCAACTTTCAATATTTGTTCCAATTGGAGCATTAGTTTCTCAATGGATACTGATAGGAAATGAGAAAAATTCTTTAGTAGATAACCAAGGACTTTTTTCTTCAATTGGCCACATATTCTCAGATTCACTTTTGTTGGCAATAATTATGTTAATAACAATATTATTTATTCCAATTTTTGAATCAATTTTTGGATTATTAACTAAGGCAAGATTATTAGAGTTGGCTGATAAAGAAAAACCTCTGATTAGAAGACTCTCTTTAGAGGCACCAGGCACTTTTGAACATACTTTATTGATATGTGGACTAGCTGAAGAAGCGACAAGAATGATAGGTGGTGATATTGATCTTATTAAAACTGGAGCTTTGTATCACGATGTTGGGAAATTGCATGCCCCAAATTGGTTTATTGAGAATCAAGATGGAGCGAAAAACCCTCATGATGAAATAGATGATCCTCTAAAAAGTGCAGAAGTTTTACAAGCCCATGTAGATGAGGGGCTGAAGTTTGCAAGAAAAAATAGATTGCCAAAACCAATAGCTAATTTCATCCCAGAACATCAAGGAACTTTAAAAATGGGGTATTTTCTTCATAAGGCAGAAGTGAAAAAACTAAATTTTGATGAGAGTGATTTTAGATATAAAGGCCCTATCCCTCAATCTAAAGAAACTGCTATATTGATGCTTGCGGATGGATGCGAAGCTGCTTTAAGGGCAATGGATATTAATGCTTCTGATTATGAAGCACTAGACACAATATCCAAAATAGTTAATTCAAGGGAAGTAGATGGTCAGTTAGATGATAGTAATTTATCTAAAGGAGAAATTTTTCTAATAAAAAAATCCTTTTTGAACGTTTGGAAAAGAATTAGACATAGACGAATTCAATATCCGACTTCAAAGAATAATACCTTTTCTTAATTTATCAGGTTTTTATAATCGGATTTTTCTTCGATGTTTCGGATTGCACCAATATATCAATGCCAATATGCCAAACAATGAAGATATAAGTGTTAACCCACCAATTCCCAAAAAATCTTTAAAAGTTATTAATCGGATAATAGAATATGGAGCGGTTCCAGAAATTATCATTGAAAGTGATACGAGAGCTAAAGTAACTCCCCATTTTTTCTCAGCCAAGAGAGCAGAAGAAGAAATAATCCCAACTATGGCTGAAGGCCAACCAAGACTTATAGCTAGAGTTAAATTAGCAACTTTTAATGGGGCCCCAGAACTTATAATTAAGGCAATTATAGGTAAAGCAATTATATTACTTATTAAGCCAACCCATGCAAGAGTCCAATATCCAAATACCCTTTCTTTCATTAATTCTTTGATAAATTACAAATTTTAAGCTTTAATCTACATTATTGGGTCACTAATTTTTGAGTAAATTTAATATTCCCAAAATTAAAATAATTTTTTGGATTAGATTTTACTTTCCTTTTCAGCATTTTCTAAATTATCAAACTGTGGGTGAATAGAATTTTTTTTCTCTGAAAAAACAAGCCTATTCAAAGCGTTTACAAAAGCATTCCCAGCGGCAACAACTATATCCGTATCTGCAGAATGACCAGAATATATTTTATTTTTGTTCCTAATTCTTATAGTAACTTCCCCTAATGCATCTATTCCCTCTGTAACAGATTTAACTGAAAACTCTATTAGCTCATTTGGGACTTTAGCTAATGCATTTAGTGCTTCACAAACTGCATCTACAGGTCCCGTTCCTATCGCAACTGCTGTATCTTCCGTATGATCTTCTGTATTTATTAGAGTTACAGTAGCGGTAGGTTTGGATGTGCTTCCACAACTAACTTGCACATGACTTAGTTGGAATTTAGATTCAGGTAGTTGAACTTGTTCACTAACTATTGCTTCTAAATCTCTATCAGTAATCTCTCTTTTTCTATCAGCTAGATCTTTGAAGCGAGAAAAAGCATCATTTAAATCTTCTCTGCTTAAATCGTATCCCATTTCTTCTAATCTAGCTCTAACAGCACTTCTCCCACTAAGTTTTCCTAATGAAATTTTATTTTCATTCAAACCTACAGTTTTTGCATCAATGATTTCATAAGTAAGTCTGTTTTTAAGTACTCCATCTTGATGGATTCCAGACTCATGAGCAAAAGCATTTGCTCCAACAATAGCTTTATTAGGTTGAACGTTCATTCCGGTTAAATTTGACACTAATCGTGAGGTTTTTGTTATTTCTTCTGTTCTTATTGCGGTTAGAGGTGTTGGTGACTCTTCTCTCCTTCCAAAGAAACTATTGAAAAAACTTTTTCTTACATGTAATGTCATAACTAATTCTTCCAGGGAGGCGTTCCCAGCTCTTTCCCCTATTCCGTTAATTGTGCACTCTAATTGCCTAGCTCCGTTTTTTACTGCTTCAAGAAAATTGGCAACGGCTAAGCCTAAATCGTTATGTCCATGAACTGATATAACTGCATCATTAATATTTGGAACATTTTTATTAATATCAGAAATTAGCTTTCCAAATTCACTAGGAGTTGTGAATCCAACAGTATCTGGAATATTAATTGTCGTGGCTCCTGATTTTATTGCCAGTTGAATTACTTGATAAAGAAATTCAGGATCACTTCGTGAGGCATCTTCACAAGAGAATTCAATATCATCAACTAATGATTTTGCATAACTAACCATTTCTGGAACTATAGAAAGAACATCTTTTCTTGATTTTCGAAGTTTATGTTTTAGGTGTATATCGCTTGTAGCTATAAATGTATGAATCCTTTTTTTTGGAGCGGGGCTTATCGCCTCGAAACAAGCTTTTATATCATTAGTAGACGCTCTAGCTAAACCACATATTATTGGACCATTTTCCCCTCCAACTACTTCCGCAATTTTATTTACTGCTTTAAAATCTCCATGGCTTGCAAAAGGAAATCCAGCCTCGATAACATCTACCCCTAATCTGGCAAGCTGATGAGCAATTGCAAGTTTTTCCTCAAGATTTAAACTTGCACCAGGGGATTGTTCTCCATCTCTAAGAGTTGTATCAAAGATCAATATTCTACCTGGATCTTTTGACATTTGTTAAATACAATTTGACCTATATTAAGCTAATTAAAAAAAAATTACTAGATTTGGATTAATCTAATTGAATCTTTAGTAAAGAAGTCAAAATATTATTGGATAAATTTTTATAAATAAAAAGTATATAAATAAAATAATTAAAGTATTCTTTAACAAAAGATACGATTAAATTTTATTTCTTGAAAGTTAATTTGATATTTTAAAGACTTTTTTTAATAAATTTTGTAGAAACTATGATTGGGTCTTCCCCTAATAAAAATTACTTAGGAAGATTGGCAATAGTTTTACATGCTCATCTTCCATATGTTAGGAAATTTGAAAAAAACTCCTTAGAAGAAGATTGGTTATACCAGGCAATGCTCGAATGTTATATTCCTCTACTTCAAGTAATGGAATCTTGCAAAAAACAAGATATTAACAACACTAAATTAACTATTAGTTTATCTCCAACCTTATTATCTCTTCTTCAAAATAAAGAAATTCAAATAAAATTCTCATCCTGGATTAATACAAGAATAGAATTCTTAACTGATTTACCTCATAAAGAAAAAGCTGCCTCTGAATTTCTTTTAAGAAATATCAAAAACATTAATTTATATTGGGATAAATGTTCTGGAAATTTAATTGAGAGATTTAAAAGTTTATATTTATCAGGAAATTTAGATATCTTAACTTGCGCAGCTACTCATGGATATTTACCAATCCTTAGAGAAAACCCAAAAACAGTATTAGGTCAAATAAAAACTGCGATCAGAAGTCATGAAGTTATTTTTGGGGAGAGACCACTCGGAATTTGGTTACCTGAATGCGCTTATTATGAAAATCTAGATGAAATATTATTTAATTGCGGAATCAGATATGCAGTTCTAGACGGACATGGGATTTTGAATGGTACACCAAGGCCAAGATATGGAGTTTATGCTCCGATTTGTTCAAATAAAGGAGTAGCATTTTTTGGGAGAGATAGTGAATCTACCTTGCCAGTTTGGTCTGCAAGGGAAGGATTTCCAGGAGATCCTGTTTACAGGGAATTTCACAAAGACTTAGGTTGGGAATTGCCTCTATCCGCACTACAAAAAAAAGGTATTCTGACAACAAGGCCTTTAGGACTGAAATTTCATAAAATCACCAATAATAAAACCTCTTTAGATAAAAAGGAATTTTATAAAGAAGATGAAGCTATTAAAAAAGTCGAAGAGCATTCCGAAAATTATCTTATATCTAGAGCTAAACAATTAAAAAACCTTTCCTTGTCAACATTTTTTGAACCCTTGTTAATTGCACCTTTTGATGCAGAACTATTTGGGCATTGGTGGTATGAGGGTCCAAAATTTATTGAAAATATTCTTAGAAAATCTACAAAATATTCAATCAAACTTACAAATCTTAAAGAAATTCTTCTTCAAAAACCTAATCTTCAGATTTGTGATCCTTCTCCATCAAGCTGGGGGCAAGGGGGGTTTCATAATTATTGGCTTAATGATAAAAATGCATGGATTGTTCCTGAAATAACAAAGGCTGGGTCTGTTTTTGTTGAATTATCTACTAGAAAGTTTAATAATGATTTTTCTTTAAGATTATTAAAGCAAGCGGCAAGAGAGTTGCTCCTCTCTGAATCTTCAGATTGGAGTTTCATTTTAAAAGCGGGAACTACAACTGAACTTGCTAAAGAAAGGGTAGATAGACACCTTTTTAGGTTTTGGAAATTGATTGATATGTTAGAAAAAAGATCTATTCTTGACTATGAATTTCTCAAACATGTTGAAGAGGAGGATTGTATATTTCCAGATATAAGGATTAATGATTGGTTATAAAAAGATTTCATTTTATCTTTAACATGCCAAGCTTAACGTTTAATGGAGAATTGATAAACATCTTACTCATTACATAAATTAGTTTTGGTAAAGGGAGAGTATTCGAGAGAAAACCTACCCACTCTTTTGTCGATAATTTGAAGAAATTAGAAAAGAAGCTTCTTAATCTACTCTCATCAAAGCTCATTAATCTTCTGAGACCATATTGATATAGTCTATGTCTTTGAGTTAATTCATATGGCCATAATACAGACCATCCTTTTGTTGCTAATTCTAGTGAACTATAGTTTTGATCTCTCAAAAATATTGCTATTTTTTCAGCAAGAAGTGGAGCTCTTCTCAATAGAGATCCAATCATGTATCCAGATGCTGGATGAACCATACTTGCTGCCCCTCCAAAACCAAGAACTGATTGGTTTTTGTATGGTAGTGGCAAATTCATAGGGAATAAGCAATTCTCTTCATGAATAATTTCTTTTACTTTTATTCCTCTATTTTCTAGTCTACTTAGAAGTCTTTTTTTTAGATGATCTTGCGATAATGCAGGATAACTAGCTAGTGAGGTCTCTTCAACAAAATAGGTTTCACTCCCAAGATCCATTGCATAAAGAAAAGAAGGTGAAGATAACAGCTCTTCTTTCTTTAAATGATTAGAACGAAAATCCATTAAAACAAACTGACCTTTTTTTACAGGAGGTTTAGAAAATTTACCCACTATCCCATAAGCAGCTTGTTGTGCTACTTCTTTTAAAAGTGGCCTTTTAATAAATTTACTTTTATGCCCACTTGCATCAATTACTAATCTTGCCTTTAGAGTTAAACCTGAAAAACAAACTACTTCAGAAATTTTGTTTTCTGATTTAATTAATTTTGCAGTTTCATTTAACCATTGAATACCTTTGCATTTTTTTAAAAGTTCATTTTGGAAAGCTTCCTGATTTATTAACCCATAATCATAAAAATGTTTTGTGGGATTATTCCCTTTGTCCTTTATTCCATCTCCAAAATAACTAACAGTGTTTGACCATCTATGCGATAACAAGGAAGCTAAACCTAATTCTTCTAATTCTGATGCCCAAATTCCATATGTATTTTCCCATTTTTCAAGAGGAGATTTTGTTGAAATTCCTTTGATATTGAGGTTTTGTTTAGCTAATTCTGAAGCCAAACATAATGCTGCAGGTCCAGAACCTAAAATTAGAATATCAAGTATTTCCATGGGAACTATTAAATCTTCTCCTTGATTATTGTTCTTCTTCTTTAGAAATTAATTGAGGTGATTCATCTACTTGTTCATGTGGAACTAAAACAACTTCAGATAAATGATCACCGTCATCTAACCGTTGTAATTTTACTCCTGTAGCAGCTCTTGATTGTTGGGGAATCTTGTCTGCATTTGTTCTAACAATCACACCCCTCTCGGTAACTAAAATTAATTCTTCGCCCTCTCCAAGTACCTTAAGTCCTATAAGAGAATCATCTTTGATTCTAAATTTTATTGCTCTTAACCCCATTCCTGCTCTCTTTTGCAATCTGAATTGGGTTACGGGAACTCTCTTCCCCAGACCAAAGGCGCTAGCCACGAGAACCCAAGGCCCATTTGAAGCGTTAGTTTCTAGATCTTCATTATCTTCATCATTTTCATTATCAAGATCTGCTAGTTGATCAACTAGGTCTGAAGTTAAAACATCCATTGATACAAGTTTATCTCCATCTCTTAAGTTCATCGATTTAACTCCTCTAGCAGTTCTTCCAAGAGGTCTTAATTCATTAATGTCTAACCTGAAATGAATTGTCATTCCTTTGCTTGATCCAATTAGTACACTATCACCTTCTTTAGATAATCTTACCCAAATTAAACCATCTCCATCTTCAAGATTTATTGCTATTAAGCCATTTGAACGTATTTTTGAAAAAGCGGATAATGGGGTCCTTTTTATAAACCCAGCTTTTGTCAACATTAGTAAATAACATTCGTTATTAAACGATTCTACTGAAACAACGGAAGTAATTTGTTCTTCTCTTGGTATTGGAAGTAATTGAACAGAAGGTGTTCCTTTAGCTGTTCTGCTACTCATAGGGACTCGATAAGCTGGAAGAGCGTAAGCTACTCCTCTATCACTAAAAAGTAAAAGAGTATCATGATCATTGCAGCTTATAAACAATTTGACTTCATCATCTTTTTGGGTTTTTGTTCCTGCTTTACCTCTAGAACCTCTACTTGTAGATTCGAATTCACTGACGGGCATTCTTTTTAAATATCCAGCTGAAGTTAATAAAACAACTGATCTATCGTTAGCTATAAGATCAATATCATCTAGACCTCCTCCTAAGTTAAGAATTTCTGTTTTTCTTGGGGATGAAAATCTTTCATCTATTTGACTAAGTTCTTCAAAAATTATTTCATTTACTCTATCTTTATTATTCAATATATTTTTATAGTCTGTAATTTTTCTTGTAAGTTCATCATGTTCTGCTTTGATTTTGTCAGCCTCTAAAGCGGTTAATCTTCTGAGTTGCATTTGTAAAATTGCATCTGCTTGAATAACAGATAACTCATGATCTTTTTGCAATTGTTCTCTCGCTGAACTTGTGTCTTTTGCAGATCTAATTAAATTTATAATATTATCCATAGCTTCAAGAGCTAAAAGAAGTCCTTTAATAATATGATCTCTTTCTTCTGCTTTTTTCAATAGGAAAGTTGTTCTTCTTTTTATTGTTTCAACTCTAAAATCAAGAAATACTTCCAACATTTTCCTAAGCGAAAGAGTTGTGGGTTCTCCGTTGACAAGCGCTAAAATGTTTGCACTAAAGTTATTTTGAAGAGGAGTTAACTTAAATAAATTATTTAATACAACTTGAGGATAGGCATCTCTCTTTAACTCAATTACTATTCTCATTCCATCTCTGTCACTTTCATCTCTTATGTCAGAAATACCCTCTAATTTTTTATCATTTACTAAATCTGCAATTCTCTCAATTAAGGCTGCTTTGTTAGTTTGAAATGGAAGCTCAGTAATTATTACAGCATCTTTATCTGCTCTCCCAGGAGATTTGATTTGTTCAATATCTGCGACACCTCTCATCGTTATTGAGCCTCTCCCAGAGATAAAGGTTTCTTTGATACCCTCTCTACCTAAAATCTGCCCTCCTGTTGGAAAATCGGGTCCTTTAATAAGTTCAAAAAGTTCATTTTCTTCTAGTTGAGGGTTTTTGATTAATGATTTAAGACCATTTATTAATTCTCCTAAATTATGAGGAGGAATATTAGTTGCCATTCCTACTGCAATGCCTGATGACCCATTCAAAAGGAGCTGGGGGATTCTTGCTGGTAAAACTGTTGGTTCTTGTTGTGATCCATCAAAATTATCTGAAAAATCTACAGTCTCTGATTCAATATCTTCTAGTAAACTTTCATCTGTTAGGGATTGAAGACGTGATTCTGTATATCTCATTGCGGCAGGAGGATCATTATCTACGGAACCAAAGTTACCATGACCATCTATTAGTGGCATTCTCATAGAAAAATCCTGTGCCATTCGCACTAATGCATCGTAAACAGCTGTATCTCCGTGAGGGTGGTACTTCCCTAAAACTTCTCCAACAACCCTTGCGCATTTTCTATATGGTCTGCCGCTCGTCAATCCAAGCTCGTACATTGCGTAAAGAATCCTTCTGTGGACTGGTTTTAAGCCATCTCTTGCATCTGGAAGAGCACGGCCAACAATGACACTCATCGCATACTCTAAATAAGAGCGTGACATCTCATTTCTTAAATCAGTCTGAATGATTCGATCGTTATTTTCACTCAAATCAGAATTCTCAGAATCAACAATATCGGACATACAAAAATCTTTTACTTAATAATAATCCCTGAATGTCAGAATGAATAAAAAAAGGCTAATAATTGATTTTCAAATACTCACATTTATACTCCAATAATAAAAAAACTCTTTTGTTTTTAAATAATTATTGGCTTATGACACCTTTAGTTGTTAACTTAATCAGAATAATTAAAAAAATCGTGAATATAGAAATTGGTTTAAACAAGAAAGTTAGAAGAGCTTATGGCATTGATGAAATAGCTTTAGTTCCTGGAATTAGAACTTTAGACTATGATTTAACCAATACTTCTTGGTCAATTGGCAATATTGAAAGAGAAATCCCAATTATTGCTAGTGCTATGGATAGCGTTGTTGATGTAAATACAGCCGTAGAACTCTCTAAGTTAGGTTCTCTTGGTGTTCTTAATATGGAAGGCATTCAAACTCGATATGATAATCCAAAAGAAATACTTAATCAAATTTCATCTGTTGGCAAAAGTGAATTCGTTCCTTTAATGCAAAAAATATATAGTGAGCCCATTAAGGAGAATTTGATTTTGCAAAGAATTAACGAGATTAAAGAAAAAGGAGGAATAGCAGCGCTAAGTGGTACTCCTCAAGCTGCTATAAAATTTAAGGAAACATTAGTAAAGTCTCAAATAGACTTATTTTTTCTTCAAGGGACAGTTGTTTCAACCAAGCATTTAGGTATGGATGGTAAGGAAACATTAAATATTAAAACCCTCTGTCAATCTTTAAAAGTTCCTGTTGTTGCTGGAAACTGTGTAACCTATGAGGTCGCAGAACTTCTTATGAAAGCAGGAGTTTCAGGTCTTATGGTAGGAATTGGCCCAGGAGCCGCTTGTACTTCAAGAGGTGTATTAGGAATTGGTATCCCTCAGGCCACAGCAATATCCGATTGCAGTTCAGCCAGAGATGATTACTTTGAAGAAACTGGTCGATATGTTCCTATAATTGGAGATGGTGGAATTATAACTGGAGGAGATATTTGTAAATGTATTGCTTGTGGTGCTGATGCTGTAATGATTGGTTCTCCGATAGCTAAATCATCAAGTGCTCCAGGTAATGGATTTCACTGGGGTATGGCCACGCCAAGTCCTGTTTTACCAAGAGGTACAAGAATTGAAGTAGGTTCCACCGGTTCTTTAGAAAGAATAATAAAAGGACCTGCATTACTTGATGATGGTACACATAATCTTCTTGGAGCTATTAGGACTTCAATGAGTACTCTTGGGGCTAAAAATATCAAAGAAATGCAAAATGTAGATGTTGTAATTGCACCATCTCTATTGACAGAGGGTAAAGTGTACCAAAAAGCTCAACAGCTTGGAATGGGTAAATAATATAAAATCTTATCTCTTAAAATTGAAAAAATTTCTCTTTAGGAGTTATTATTAGAATATGGGGGAAACCCCATACTCCTCACACACCAAATCGCCCGATTTATCGGGCTTTTTTAAGCTATTTTGTTACTTATATGTGTTTATCTGTAATGAAATCATCACTTAAAAGAATAGCTTGCTAAATTTTCTAAAAGGAATATCTAAATTATGTCATCAGCTCCCGCCGTAACTGATTCTTCATTTGACAAAGAAGTTTTACAAAGTGATCAGCCAGTCTTAGTAGATTTTTGGGCTCCATGGTGTGGTCCCTGCAGAATGGTGGCACCCGTTGTAGAAGAGATTTCTAAAGACTTTGAAGGTAAAATAAAAGTATTTAAATTAAATACAGATGAAAATCCGAATGTCGCGAGTCAATACGGTATAAGAAGCATTCCAACCTTAATGATCTTTAAAGGTGGTCAAAAAGTTGATACTGTTGTTGGAGCCGTTCCAAAAGCCACTCTTTCAAGTACCCTGTCGAAGCACTTATAAAATAGAGCTTTGTTTAAAATAGGACTTATAGATTATGGGATGGGTAATATTCATTCCGTAACAAAAGCCATACAAAGTCTTGAAGAAGAAATAATTTTAATTAAAAATAAGCAACAAACAAGAGATTGCAAGGCTTTAATACTGCCTGGAGTTGGCGCATTTGACCCTGCAATAAATAATTTAAATAATACCGAGTTAGTAGTAGATATTGAAAAATGGATTAATAGTGGAAAATCATTTTTAGGCATTTGCCTTGGGCTACAATTACTTTTTGAAACAAGCGATGAAGGTTCATCTAATGGACTTGGTATAGTAAAGGGCCGAATAGAAAAAATTCCTCAATTATCTGATCAAAGAATTCCCCATGTTGGCTGGTGCGAACTTCTTCCAATAAGAAAAAATAGATTATTAAAAGAGGATGAATTAAATAATTGGGTTTATTTTGTTCACTCTTATCATGCTGTACCCTCAAATCCTGATTTGGTAGCCGCTAATATTAATTATGGTTCAAAGAAATTAACTGCAATAATAGAACATGATAATTTACTAGCTTGCCAGTTTCATCCTGAAAAATCAGGGAAAACTGGAGAAAAGATTTTACGAAGATGGCTTAAAAGTATTCAATAATTTCATTAAAAATATGAAAACAAATTTGCGATTAATTGGAGGCCGAAGGCTTCAAAGTTCCAATATTATTGATACTAGGCCAACTACTTTAATGGTTAGAGAAGCTATCTTTAATATTTTGAAAAATACAGTAGAGAACACCAATTGGTTAGATTTATTTAGTGGGTCCGGATCGATCTCATGTGAGGCTTATAATCATGGTGCAAAAAAAATAGTTGCAATTGAAAAAAATAAAATTAACGCAAAAATATGTTTAAAAAATTTATACTCATTGCATAATATTGAAAATAGAAAAAGTGATATTGAAGTTATTTGCAAAGATGTTTTGATTTGGACAAAACCTAATACCCAAAGGTATAACACTATTATTAATGATTTTGATAGAATAATATTTGACTTTATTTATTTAGATCCCCCATATAAAGCTAATTATCATGAATTGGTTTTAAATCAAATATTTAAGTGTAATTTCATAAAGAAAGGTACTATTGTTATCTGTGAACATTCACTTGATTTAGATATTAAGAAGAATAATCTATGGGATATATATGATGTTAGAATTTATGGCCAAACAAAATTAACTTTCTTAATCTATATCTAACATTCCTGAACCTCTTCTGTATTGATTCCAAGCGCTTACAAACAATCCAAGAAGTGTTATAGGAACTAATCCTAATACTATTCCACATAAGAGAGGTTCAATCATATTCTGGTAATTTTTTGATTTCTCATTAACAATTCTTACACGGCTTCAA
>JAOOLH010000017.1 GCA_028408675.1 Prochlorococcus sp. AH-716-K03
GAAGAAAAACATAAACGACATAAACCAAGAAAGGAAACAAGCACGCTCTTTTAAAATTTATTTTTTGAGTTGAGGTCATTTTTTTCCAATCTAAATATTCTCTCCACTGGAAAATTTTTTTCATTTTTCTTTCTTTATATTTACGGTTAAACATAATTTTTAAAAATATTGTTTTAGTTATATTTTTATTTTAATTAAGATGAACTAACTTAACTAACTATATTTTAATTTATTTGATTATAAGTATACTCATATCCTTTTCAAGAATTTTAATGTAGATGAAAAAAATTTGGAAAACTCATAAGATAGTCTTACCACAACATTCAGATCACGCAGGGGTTATGTGGCATGGTACATACTTTAATTGGCTTGAAGAAGGAAGGATCAATGCACTATCAAAAGCAGGAATAAATTATGATGAACTTACAAAAATAGGTTTTGAGTTACCATTAATTGATACTTCAATAAAATATATATCACCATTATTTCTTGGAGATAATATAACAATAGAAACTATATTTAATATAACCAAAAGTCCAAAAATAAAAATCTATTCAAAATTCGTGAACAAAAGTAAAAAGGTTCTTACTATGGCGGAGGTTAACTTAGTTCTAATAAATAAAAACAGTTCTACTATTATTAGGAAAAGGCCTGATTTTATATCAAAAGCATTTTTAAAATTAAATGGATAATATTATTATTAGTATCTATTAATCATATAATGCAATTAAATTCTAATCGCTAATGAAGGATATATTTCAAGTCTTGGACTCATATCAATATCAAATGGAATCAAGATATCAGGAAAATTCTTCTCTAACTAATCTTTTTACTGAACATAAATTTATAGGATGGCTGGGTCTTTTTATTGTATTCTTTTCAATATTTGCAATTATTATTTTTCAATTTCTCGAATGGGAAAGCAATGACAAAAATAAGGAATAAAAAAGACTTGACTTATAATAAATATAAATATTTTTTAAAATGGCAATCTATTTAAAAATAACTAATCCAACTGAAGTTGTAAAAAAAAAGACCTCTAAATGGATAACAGACATAACACCCGAAAGAATTGATAGAAAATTGGTTGAAGACGAGGTTATTAAAGGAATTATTGAACAATTAACATTGGAAGGTATTCAAGGCGAGATTTCGGCAATAAATGGATTTGATGTAAAAGACTCTACATTAATTACAAAAAATGATTTTGTAATTAGAAAAACAAAATCTTTTTAATTAAAAATTAATCAATACAAAAAATAATGAATAATTTTTTAATTATTTTAGTTTCTATAATTTCATTGTTTTTAATAAATATTCTTAGAAATCTTATAGTAAAAAAAAGAAAAGATAAATTAAGTAATGCTTTAAATGCAAATTATTTCTTAGAAACGATAAATAAACTTATTGAAGAAAATAAATATAATCTTTTAGAGGAAAGAATTAGGTTAAAAGACATCGATGCTTATGGCAACGAAGACTTGAAAAAGTGGATTGGAAATCCTCCTCTCGACGAAGTATCAATTGAAAAGAGTATCAATTATGGCTCAAAAAGATTTAAAGAGGGTATTCCATATTTTTGGGAAAAAGTAATTTTAAAACAATTTTCAGGGCAAGAATGTTTTTTTGAAAAATGGAAATCTTATCGTATTATAAATCCAATTATTAATGATGAAATAATTGGTACTAGTAGAAATTTGGAAAAAGAAGACTGGTTTATATTTATAGCTAGTCAAATAGAAAAAACTTGTTTAAATTTAATAGAAAATAATACATCTAAGACTAATAATCAAAACTATAAAAAAGGAATTATATTTGAAAACAATTGTATGGAAATTCTCAAAAAGAAAGGATGGAAAGTAAAAGAAACACCTATTACGGGAGACCAAGGAGTAGATTTAATTGCCTCAATCAATAATTTAAGGATTTGTATTCAATGTAAAAATCATAAAAAAGCAGTAGGTAACAATGCTGTTCAAGAAATTTCTGCGGGCAAATCATATTGGAAAGGAACTCATGCAGTATTAGTTTCAAAATCTGGTTTTACTAAATCTGCACAAAAATTAGCTAGAGCTAATAAAGTGAAACTAATAAATTATTTTGAATTAAAAGATTTAGAAAACTTTCTAAATTAGTTAAATTACATAAGTTGGGATATCCCTTCCTCATATAAAACTAGTGTGGTAAAGATTCCAGAAGCCCATATTAAACCTCTAGCAATAGGAATATTAAAAACGTAAGCGCCAATATAAAAGAAACGTAAGACAGGGTGTATCCAAGCAGCTATTAATGATAAGTTAGAATCAGGCAAAGTAATTAAACAGAGTAAGCAAGCTGGGGCATGAATTGAAATGCTTTCCCAGCAATTCTGATGACACCAAACAGCTCTTTTACCAAAGTCTGGTAGTTCATCAAATAATGCCCTTGGTGCAGACATATTCTCAATAGAATAACCAGCATTGACTCTTCCAAGAGTCAGGGGGATTGTAGAAAGTAAAACAACTAGAACAGAAAGGCAAAGGCTCCAAGCGAAAACTATTGGCATATATCTTAAATATTTAATTTAGCTTAGTAAATTACTACTAATTACCGCGGAATAAAATTTAATATTTAATTTTAAATTTCAAAAATTTAATTTGTATTAATGAGTTATATTAAAAAAAATTCTTATGGACATTTCAAAATTTTTAATAATACTAGTCGGCAGTATTTTAATTTATCTAACTTTTTTATTTTTAGGATTTAGTTTAAGAAATAAAAATATCAATGCTCAAAATATAACCAAAAAAGACAAATAATAGTAATCAACCATAAAAAATTTTTATTTATTTTTAATCATATTTTGTGTAAATACAAAAAATTGCTAATAATATTTGATTAGAAGAAAAATTTTTATAAAAATCTATTCTGTCTTGGATAATAAATAATGAAAAAAATCAATAAATTTATAAAAAGTTTTTTATTTATATCTATATGGCTGATAATAACTTCTTTTTTACAAAAATATTGGAATACTTTTCATTGGGAATATATCTACCTTAATTTAAGAACCATTTTTGATAAAGAATTATGGTTTATTTTAGAAAGATACCTTTTTGGGATTGATCTAGGTTACTGTATAGAAGAATTATTTAAATTTTTATCCTATGAAATACCTAAAGAGACATTTAAATATGTACCTATATTTTTCTTTTTAAAATATATTTGGATTAAAAAATAAAAAATTAATTTAAAGAGAAACAATAAATTCTTGAAATTTTTCAAATAAGATGTCGTCTTTAATTCTTCTAAGAATAAATAAAGTACCTTTATCACCTCTACAAATCCTAAGATCATTGCTTAAAAAAGTAATTTCTAACCATCCCTTTTGTTCTTTTTTGATCTTAGTTAAAGCATTTATCCTTTTTTTTCCAATATTAGGTCCAATTATTCCAGCATGAGTAAAACTAACTCCAATTTTCTTTTCATTTAAAGATCTCAATTTTGCCACAATTCCCGTTCCAATAATTGCTTTAATTCCTCTAGGTTTGAGTAAATTTAAACCATTTAGATTTACAGGATCAAGAATTTGATAGTTATCAACTAATGGGGAATAATTTAGAAACGGAGCTTTTGAACTACTCCATCTAAGCTCCCATATCCCCTTTAACTTCTCAATATCATTGCTAGAAGTAAAATCTGATTCCTTTTCTAATTCTTCAGCAATATTCTTAATCTTTTTGGTAATAGGTCTTGAGAGGAGTAAATCTAATAATTGTTGTTCTAAATTCATTTAAATAGGTTTACAAAATAGCTTGAGCAAAAATACTTACGCTGATATGCTATATTCTACTGAAAATGTTTTGATCTCATGACAAAGAGCTACTGGCTAAAAAAAATATCAATACCAAATGCAGATTTGTTTCTGGAATACATAAGAACAGTATTGCCTTGGATAAGATCAGTTGGTGGGATTGTAGTAAAAAAAGACATCACTCAAGATTCCAATTCCCCCAAGTGGGATGGTGGCCAGCTAGGGATCGTAATAGAGTTCGAATCAAAAATAGCTGCAAAAAAAGCCTTTTATTCTGATGTATTTCAAAACTATCTGAGATCAAGAAATTTGATGGAACTAGTCACAATAAGCACTCTTTAATATTGAAAGAGTTAAAAATATATCCTGAACCATAATATTATCTGACAAAAAACAAATTAAATTTCTTTAATTAAGTATTTATTACTAGTAATCATTTTTTGTAATGGTTATAACTACATTATTTATATATTGTTTTGCAAAATTTAAGTAAATAATAATTTAAGGTTAAATTAAATGAACTACTCCACTGAACAAGAAGATTATTTAATGACAACTCCTTACACGAAAAAAATTCAAAAAAAATTTAGGGAAGTTAAGACTTTTCTTGAGAGAAATGGATTTAATTCTTCCTCTCAAGGACTAATGCAGGATATTATTAGTTCTCAAGAGTATATTTCTAAAAATGATTTATGAAAAAATCATTTATTCAAAGCGTTTTAAAATAATAAATCCCACCTATTAAGAAAGGCAACAATATTCCTATGAATAAGAGAAATGATTTCTTAGACTCTCCCTGTGTTATTGGATTGATTTCTGGTTCAATTGCAAATCCATTTTGTCTACCACCACTTTCAGTTGTATAACCTTTTTTATTCATAACTTAAAAAATTTCATATGATTATCGCATGAATATTTTTTTGTTTAAATAAATTTTACATTTAGAAAAATTATAAATTCTCAAATAATTATTAGTTTATTTCAATTTTGGATTTTAATTTAGCGGCTTTCTTTAGTAAACCAACAATTTCTTTTCTACCATTGGCTTGTTCCGCTCTATTAATTAAATCACTATATCTTTTAGAAATTTCTCTATGATTCATTTAGTTAATTTTATTAAATCTACTATAAAAATATAATCATAATTTTTTTGTATAAAAGATATCACAATCTTATTTAAATCCCCTTAAATAATTTACCTAAACCAACCTTTCTTTTTAGGTTCTTCAACAACTTTTACAGATTTTACTTTTTTGCCAAATAAACCCTTTTTCTTTGGTTTCTCTTCCTCTTTTAAAGATTCTTTTTTTCTACCAAATAAACCTTTCTTCTTGGGTTTATCAATCGATTCCATGGATTTATTAACTTTTTTTAAAGGAGACTTAGGTTGAGTTTGATTTGTTTTTTTACCATCTGATAAAAGCTGAAATACAAAAAATCCGAAAACACCAAAAAATCCTAATGCTTGTACTAAGGCGGTATCGATATTATCAAACATTTGCGATTTTAGTTTTATTAATTGAGTAATAATTTAATTATGGAAAAATATTTATAAAAATGCGGAACAAAAGATGACAGACTTATAAATTAAAAATTAAGATATGAAAAAATTTTTTGAATAAAACTATTTATAAAAGTTAACTAGATCGATTATCAAAATTGCAAGAAGAGATATTCCTAATATATATGGAAAATAAGGATATTTATTCAAGATTTGATTAAAGTTATTTTTTAAATCCTTTTTTTCTAATTTCCTATCTCTGGGCGGCAAACCTAGTTTTTTTCTCCTTTTAGCTTCTCCCATTTTTTTCGATTTGTACTTTAAAACAAATATAGTACATACACATATTGTTCAAATGAAATACTTAAATATTTTCTAAATTTGATTAAAAAATTAGTTAACATATGGATATTAATAAAAAAAGATGATAGAAATTGTTTGGTCAGTTAACATAATGGTTGCAATTTTAATTGGTGGAGTTGGCTGGGTCTTATATTATATTTTCAGTTACGATCAGAAATATACTTCTTAACATCAAAATGGCTGAAAGAGATTTAGTTAATTTCCTAAAAAAAATCGAACAATTAAATAAAATATCTGAATTGATAGAAAAAAATCCTGTAAAAAAGAAAGAATTGTCTGATTGTAATAATCATGAAGAAGTAATTAATTTAGCTACTAAATGGGGTTTTGAAATTGGCAAAAGATGGGGGGAATATTAAACATCTAAAAATTAAATCAATAAAAAAACATTTTATTAGCAACAATAGTCATAAAATAAATTAATATTAAACAGCAAAAATGTAATTATGACTGATATAGAGGAGATAAAAAAGAAGATATATCAAATAGCAGCCATTACTGACAGGGGGCAAAGATTGAACAAATTAATTGCACCTATGTATCAAGAAAAGTCAAAAGAGATGGGAAACCTTATTGATAGTCTTGAAAGTTTTAATACGGAAGTTTCTGAAGAAAAATTATCTGGAGAGTGGGAATTAATTTATTCAACAGTTGAATTATTTAGAAGTTCTCCGTTTTTTTTAGCAATAGAAAAAGCATTAAATGATGAATTCAAAAGTAATCTTTTTTTCAAACTACATCAATTACAAGTCGGATCATTTGGTCTTTCTACCATCGGAAGAATTGCGCAAAATATTGATTTTGATAAAAAACAATTTTTATCAACATTTGATACTACAATTTTCGGGCTTACAACGATTCCAATTCTCGGTTGGTTCAAGCTTCTGCCAACTTTTGGAGGAAGAGTAATAACACTTGCCGATGATTTAATTTTAGAAGATAAGGTACTGAAAATGAATTTGCAAAAAACCAAAGTCTCCAAAGTTGATGGACTTAATAAGATTCCATTGTTTAGTGAGCTATTAATGGAAAGATGGTATCCAGTCAATGAAGTATGGAAAAAATTACCTTGGAATAAAGAATCACCTTCTTGCGAAGTTTTCGTGATTTATTTAGACGACGAGATAAGAGTAATGAAAGATATTTATGGATCAACTTTTGTTTATGTTAGACCAACAATATCCTTACTTAATTCTTAATAAAAAATTTATTGTGATTTATCTAGGTGTTTATTTCTAAAACACTAGAACACTAAATCCGAATCTGGTAAATCATCTTTAGGGAATATCGCGAGATTGGAATAAATGAGTTATGTTCAGCATGAACATATTAAAAATTTATGCTAAAAAATAAAGAAAAAAATTCTATAGTAAGAGGAATTTTTTTAATTGGGGGGTGGGGTTTGGGTTTAGATAGATTTTACGAAGGAGATAAAAAAGGTGGGGTCTTATCAATTATTGGATGGAGTATTACATTTTTTACTTTCCTTTATATAAAATGTTCAGGATACGAATATGTTGAGGGTGTAAAAAATTATTCAGATTATTCACCAAATCCTTTAATTGTTTTACCATTACTAGCTGGAGCATATGGGGGCTTTCTCATAATTAAAAAGGCTTTCAGGTTAGCTAAACAATTTGAAAACGCTGAGTAATTATCTCAAAACATAGTCAAGATAATAAACCAGATCCTTCCAAATAAGATTTAAATAAAAGAATAACTAGTAAATTAACAATTGCTAAAGCCACTATTCCATTTCTGTTTTTTACATCTAGCTTTTTAATTAAATTAGAGAGATAAACAACAGGATTCTCGGGTTCTTTATTGTTCAATATTTTTAAAATAAAATTTAGATCAAATTATCATGAATTTTTTTTAAAACCCAAGAATGTAAAGTTCAAATTTTAAAGAAACATTTTTCTAAGCTATTACATTATTCCTGCATTTCTCAAAAAAGCTTTACCTATATTTCCAATAACAAAAAATAAAGACAAATTAATCAAAAGAATAATTAATAATGCCAACATTTTATAGTTTGGATTTGATGTAATTCCATCAAATCCATCGTTGAGAACTCTTTTAAAAAGAGGATTGTCTTTAGTTACAGGGTCAGGGTTATCCCCTTCTAAATCAGATTTAACTTTTTCTTTCTCAATTTCTTGATTACTTGCATTTTCAAGGAATTCAGTAAATGCTTTAACATTTTCCTCTTTACTATTTACTTTCTTTATCTCGGAAGAAGAATCTGTTAAATTATTCTCCTCAGGGATTTGCTTAGATTCTTCCAAATTTTAAATTTATGCTAGGGGTATATTACACCATAAAAAAAACCCACTCGATCAAAATGAAGAGAAGGCTAGTTAAGATTAAAGTTCTTAAATTTTATATTAGTTAATTTTGAAGCGCTTTGCGATTAGGAATTTTTTACTAAACCAACAGAATTCTTTAAGTAATTATTAAAATAAAAATATGCTTGATTCACACACCATAATAACTTGTAAGAAGAATCCAATGATAAGAGACCTTAAAATCAAAAATATTGAGCATGCTATATATCAAGCAGAAATAATGATTAAAGAATCAAAAATGAATCAAGAAGAATTAAGTTTTTTGAAAAGGAAAATATCTGATTCAAGGCAGGACCTAGAGATTCTTTATTTGATGAAAAATTAAATAAATGATAAATTTTATTTGAAAGTTAGCTTTTAGTATATTTTGAGACTTAAGAATATTTACAATAATGGTTATATTTAAAAAAAAATAACACTATGTCAAAGAAAAATATCTATATACCAATAAAATTAGTTCCATATATATTTGTCTCAATTGCTGCTGTTACTATTGCTGCTACAACAAATATAATTGTTTAGTATTTAAGAGCATTGTTTATGAATAATTTATAAAATAGGTCAATAGAACGTATTAATTAATTGATTAACACAGTTAAATAAGAGCAATAAATTTATGAAAAATTTAAGGATAACTATCATTGTGATTTTTTTATCTATAGTCTCCCTAATTAGTTTTAAAACATATCGTGATTTTATTATTTCTAGTGATTTAAAAAATGAAGAAAAAAATAAATTAAATAAATTAGCTGAAGTCTTGAATGAATGTTTTGATCTTAAAAATAAGAGTAATAGAACCATAAATGATTCGATGAAATTGATTGAATATTGTTTAAATGAATTCGGATATGAAAAATAATTCAATTAGCATATGCTCAACTACTTATATCTTTTTATATAACTCACCTAGCATATTAAAAAATATTTATGGATAAAAATAAAATTAATAAATGGGAACCAACAAAACATCAAATCGATGATGTAATTCTTCCTGCCTATACCGATCTTTCCAAGAGATGCGTTGCTTATATCAAGGAACTTGAATGCCCACCACAATATATATCTGATATGTTGAGAGATTTAGCCGATGCAATAATGACTTCTTATCCTGAAGTTAAAGAAAATAGTTCTAATTTATAGTTTTTAAATGAGTAAAATTACATGTTCTTATCTAGGGGATTTAAAATGCGAAGCTAAACATCTCCAATCTGGGAATCTAATCACAACTGATGCCCCAATAGATCATTGCGGTAAAGGCGAAAACTTTTCACCAACTGATTTACTCGCAACCTCTCTAGGCACTTGCCTTCTAACGATAATGTCTATCAAAGCAAGATCCAATGGTTGGGAATTAAAAAATATTTATTTAAATATTGAGAAAATAATGACTAAAAATGAAGTAAGGAAAATAGCTCTGCTAAAAATAGATATTTATATTCCTGATGATTTATCAATAGAAAAAATTGATTTTATAAAAAATGCTTCTAAAGATTGTCCTGTCACTAGAAATCTATCTGAATCTCTTGATATTAAAATCAATTGGCATAACCAAAAACTTTACAAAAATAATTTTGAATTTAAATAAGAGGATTATGTGAAATACTTCATGGGAATAATTATTCTTGTATTTGGAATATTTATAACTACTGATTTGGCATTAAAAACTAGATATACAAGAAAAAGACTTTCCAATAGAAACAATAATGTATGAGATTTATATTCATTAAATCCATATATTGGAAAATATATAGGATACTTTTCTGAAATCTCTAATATTTTTTAACCTTTGTTTTGCCTTTTGTTTAAATCTGGAAGAAATTCTCGAGATTTTCTCGCTAATTGTTTTATTCTCTCTTTGAAGAAGTAGATTAAACTATAGAATATAAAAATTTTGAAATCTTGTTTATTCTTAAAATAATAAAAAAATTAAGAAAATATTTTTTTTATGGACTTAATATATTGTCTTTTGTTATTTTGCTAATAAAGAAAAATTACTTTTATTAAATAATAAATTTAAATTATTTATGAATTATCTATATTTATCAATTTTTTTATCAATTAAATCAATTAAAGGAATCATGAAATTAACATTTATTCCTACAGTAAACCATACGTAAGTAAAACAAAATATCAACTTTACATATAAGTTAGAGGGTAACGTAAAAAACAATTTAAAAAAGCTCCCAGTAAAAAATATTAGTATTCCTATTTGCAATAAGCCTTTAGCTATCCATAGTAACCCTCGTTTCTTAATGTTCTTGTAGAACCAAAAACAAATAGCTCCAAATATAAATGATAAAATTAAATTTATTATCATATAAATACATCAATAACTTTTAATAATAATAATTGATCGGTCAATGGAGATAATAAAAAATCATTAAATAATAAAGATATTAATTTATTATCTAAAAATATTTTGAAAAAGTAAAAGTAAAGGAATCAAACTTTTTTAATTCAAATTAATTTAAAACAACTTTAATTTTAATAAATCAACCCTCTTTTGATTCACACCAAGATCACTTTCACCCACTCTAGACTCAGACCTAACTATCAATTTACTAAATTCAGGAACAAATGATACTTCTAAATCATCAACGTATTTCATCCATTTGCTTGTTACTTCAGCATGAAGATAATTTTCGTCTTGTTTAACTATTACTGATCTTGGGGAATTCTCGATAATTTCCTTAATTTCATTAAAAGGTTGTTCGATCGAATTAACATCCCATTCTTCTCTTACACAATGTGCTATTTCAACACATTCACTCAATTCAATGTGCGAAGCAAATGAAGCCGGGGGAAATATAAATCCTAAGAATATAAAAAAACATAAAAAGAATTTCATTGAAATTATTCATTAACTTTTTTAATCTAACCTACAAAAATAAAAATTTGGTGGAATAATAATTCGTAAAATTTATTTCTTATTTAAGAGCTAAAAACTTCTTTGATTTAGAATTAAGTTTAAATAAATTTAAATACTTTGGAATTAACTGAACTAATAAAAGATTATTTAGCCACAGAATTATTATCTAATATTGAACTTGACTTTCTAGAAGGAGAATTATGGGAAACGATGCAACATATTTCAGAGATAAATACATTAACAATGGCTCCAAAGGATATATGCAATAAATTAGAACTTAAAGAAAAATCTTGCTGGCAATTATGTTGTGCTGCTGTGCTTGATATAACAAGACCTTTAAAGGATAAAAATCAGAGAGTTGTTAATTTCAACAAATTAATAAATCAATATAACCTTAACAGCAAATAAAAAAGACCCCAAAAAAGGGGTCTAATATGGTTTTAACAAATCAAGTGTTTCCTTGTTTCCACTGATTTATTAAAACCCCTCCTACACACAATATAAATATCACATGATTTAATTATGGAGTAAATATTTATTGGGCATGTATATTAACTGTCACAATACTAAAAACAAAAAAGTACTCAAACTATTGTTCGAGCACTTAGTACTATCAGAAAAAATTGTGTGAGGAGTTTCTGACCTTATAAATTTACACTTATTTGAATTAAAAAAGCTACGGTATTAATGCTTATTTATGTTTATTTATCTTCATTTACTTAGTTAATAAATAAAATCAGAATACCATTATAAATACAAGAAATTTTTATATGAAAAAAAATTACCAAAGAGTAATTTATATATTTTCTACAATAATCCTTTTTTCAATTATTTTAGGAGTTGTAAAATATTCTTTTAAATACATTGACGAGAATCCTGATAAATATGTCCCTAAAACAAAGCAAATGATAATTTAATTTTTTTTGATTAAATTTATTCAAATATATTTGCAAATTCCTTATTTATATTTAAAATCATATACTCTAAATATTAAAAATACTAAGTATAAAAAGAAATTATTTGAGTATAAATCCACTTTCCAAAAAAATAAATCTGTCTTATATAATCCACAACCATCAGAGGACTTTATGAAAAGAAAACACACCTTTCTTTTAGATAAAGATAATAATTTAGAAGATTTTAAAGCAAAACATAACTATCAAATAATGGAGGAATACTGGAAGAAAAGAAAAAAAGAATGTGAAAAAAATCTTTCTAAATTCTGCTAAAAAAATCATGAATTTTATTATTTCCATTTTTCTCGCTTCTGTTATGTGGGTTCAAGTTCCCCAATGGCAAGCTGATTGGTCAAAATGCGCTGTAGATGTACCAGATTCCTCATGTCATTGGTATGTAGCTGCTCCAGATAACACCTTTGGAGAAGGATTTGATTGGGAAAGCGCTCCTTGGTTTGACGCTAACGGTCTTCAAGATGTCGCAAGAATTGAAAAAGAAACTGTAGTGGAAAAACTCCAAAATAATTAAGGAATATAAATTCATCAATAATTTTTTTGAATAAAGCCTTTATTTTCTTTTTAGTTAAATTTAAGGTAGAAAAAATCTTTTAATAATCATATGCGCTTCAGAGTAAGTTTAAAAAAAGACGGTAAAGAATTTGAAGAAGTTGTTATAGCTAATAGCAAGAAAGATGCAATAAAAGTGGCCTTAAAGAATAATCCAGAGGCTGAGGTTCTTGCTTCTGATTGGACATTTAAGCTTTAAAAAAAATATTTTAAAATTTCTTACTTAATTTAGGGATTACTAAAGAAGCAACACAAATAACGCTTATGGCAGGTCCGGGAGATAAATTAAAAACAATTGAAAGAATAAAACCCAATAGAGAAATACAAAGTCCAAAGAATGAAGATCTCATCATCGCAATCCTAAGACTTGGTGCCTTATCAAGGCCTAATAAAGTAGGTGTTGAGAGTAATGCAATTACTAAAATTACTCCAACAGCTGACATTGAACTAACGATAACTAGTGCCGTCGTGAAACTTAGAGCTAGGTTTAACAAAGACACATTTATTCCACTAGCTGAGGCGCCCTCTGGATCTAATCCAACATATACAACAGTTTCATATCCGAACGTTACTAATAAAATGAATGTTAGAAAAGCAATAATTGTTCTTAACAAATCACCAAGGTTTGCGGTTAATAAATCCCCAAATAATACTGCCTCTAAATCAATTCTTATCCCAAGAAGTGGAATTAGCAAAACCCCAAAACCAAGCATCCCAGCAAGAATTGTATTCATAACTGCTTCATAATTTTCACTTTTTTTATTAGTTAAACTCTCCGCAATAATTGCACCAACAAGACCACTTATAACTCCTCCAATTGAGGGATGAATACCTAGAGCTAGAGCTAGAGCTAGTCCCGGTAAAACACAATGAGAAATTAAATTTACTTGTAATAGTCTTCTATGAGTAATTAATACTGTTCCCATAGCTGGGCATAAGATTCCAGAGAAAATAGTAATTATTAAAGGAATTAACCACCAGTTGTTTAAAAAAGACATTAATCGTATGATTCGTTATGATCAAAAAAGCGGGACATTAAAAGATCTTGAAAATGATGGTAACCAAGCCTGACATTACCAAAAGACAAGAGCAACTTCTTGAAGAACTTAAAAAATGTGATGATGAATTGAGTGGTCAAGAATTGCATAGGCAATTGATTATCGAAGGCAAATCCATGGGGTTGACAACAGTTTATAGAAATCTTCAAACTCTTATAAAACATGGATTGATTCGATCTAGACATCTTCCAACAGGTGAAGTACTTTACACTCCTGTTGATAGAGATATTCACCATCTGACATGTGTTCAATGTGGAGAAACCTCCAAAATGGAAGGTTGTCCTGTAAAAGATATTCATAGTCCTAAGAAAAACCTAAAAAAATTTCAACTTTTGTTTCATACACTTGAATATTTCGGCCTTTGCCAAAACTGTTATCAAGCTCAGAGTTAAATTTAAAAATATTCTTAATCACAGGTATTATTCTCTTTTAAAGAACTAATATTGAGATCATCCAATTTGCCTTGTATTGAATTGGGAGATCCAGATGCTAATACTGTTTTATCTAAAACAACAACATGATCATAACTATTGAGAGATGAGCCCCAATCATGACTACTTATAAACAGAGCTAAGCCTGCATCTGCAAGTTGACGGACGATTTTAAGAAAATCGTCTTTTGCGGGAGGATCTAATGCAGCACATGGTTCATCTAGCAGAAGAATTCTTGCAGGAGACATTAAAGTTTTAGCCAAAAGTGCTCTTTGTTGTTGTCCGCCTGAAAGAGAATCAAGTCTTCTATTTGCAAGATTTGAAATGCCAACTCTTTGCATTGTTGCTTCCAATTCGCAACATTTATTAACCCAAGACTTTGGATTTGCGAGAAGAGCCTTTATTTGGAATGGATTAGTTTTTTTTGATTTTGAATATTTTATTTGACCTAATGAGACTAATTTTTCAACAGTAATCGGAAATTTCCAATTCATTGAGCTTCTTTGTGGCATAAGTGCAACCTGGGATCTAGTTCTAACTAAACTTTCACCATCAATAGTTATATCTCCAATATCAGGATTATTTTGTCCTTGCAATAATTTCAAAAGAGTTGATTTGCCAGCTCCATTTGGTCCAACAAGAGCAGTCAATGTTCCTGGTTTTATTTGAACTGAAACCTTATTTAAAGCTGGCTTGCTTTTTTTTGAATAAGAATAAGTTAAATTATCTGCAATTAAAGTAGCCATTAAAAAATATAATTAAGTCAGTTAGACCTTTATTTTATCAATATTAAGGAATCCTTACTTATTTCATAACAATTGATACCAAATATTGCCATTAATCATGAAAATGATTATCATTTTTAAGTATTTAAAATTTATTGAATGTCAATTTTTAAAAAAGTAATCTTTAGTAATAAGAGATCTAATTATTCTATTATCAAAAACTCTTTATTAGCTGGAACCGTATTATTATCAACAGTTACTCAAGATCTTTTAGCGAAAGAAAAATCATATGTAGCTGTAGAGCCACTCACTTGCGATTTAGTAAAATCTATTGCCTTACCTTCTGATGAAGTAACTTGCTTGGTTGATAGAAAACAAGATGTACATGACTTTAAAATAACTCCAAGACAAGCTCAATTACTTAACAGTGCGGATAAAGTTTTTACTCTAGGGAAAGAGATGACCCCAAGCATGAAAAATTGGGAGGGTAAGCCTCAAACAGTTGTAATTGGTGTAAGTGCTATAGATGTAGATGACCACTCTGATCATGGTGGGCATGATGATCACTCTGCTGCAAAAGTAGATGATCACTCTGATCATGGTGGACATGATGACCATGATGATCACGCTGGACATGATGACCATGCCGAAGGTTCATTTGAATGGGCAGGCAAATTTCAACTCTCTAAAGGTTCCTACAAATGGTCATTCGCAAAGGTAGGTGGGGAATATGCAGATCCAGCTATGAAAATGGTGATTCTCGAATCAAATGATATCGAATCTTCTGAAGAACTAGCTAAAGAGCTATTAGGATCTAAGGTTTCAATAAACAAAAAAAATAATGGAACTCTCGTAGCGAGTAATAAAGCCTATGTTCTTAATTTTGATCAAGGGAGAGAGAGTACAGTATTTAATGTAGAAATTCAAGAAGATGGCCAATATACATTCTTCACTGAACATATGCCTTTTGAGTTTGAAGCCGAAGAACACTTCTTTAAAGATTTATCTAATAGCGATGTTGAACCAATTGCACAAGTTCCAGATGAAGGAGAGGGACATCACCACCATGATCACGGAGGATTAGATCCTCATGTTTGGCATGATCCTCATAACATTATAAAAATGGGAGAAGTTGTAAGTAAAAGTTTAAAGAAAGATATATCTGTTTTTAATAGATCTGACAGGAAGACAATCAATTCGAGCTTTGCTTCAGTAGATTCAACATTAGAAGAACTCGATAGCTGGATTGTTGCACAAGTCTCAACAATTCCAGAATCAAACAGAGTTATTGTATCTAAACATAAAGCAATGGAATATTACGGCGATGCTTTTGGATTTGAGACTATTAGCTTACTAGATTTTCTTGGTGACTCATCAAGTCTAAGACCTGAAAATATTCAATCAACATTGAAGATGCTTGATGAAGAAAATGTTAAGGCAATATTTCCTGAACAAATACCAGCTTCTAAGTTATTAAAAAACTTGAGTAGACAAAGTTCAGTTCCTTTAGCTTCTAATCAAATATTTGTTGATGGATTAATGATGACAGGGAATACAGTTTCAGTTGCAGTTCACAATACATGTACCATTGTTAATTCATTAGGTGGAACATGTGATAAAGAAGCAGGCTCCAACCTTGAAGGCATCTGGAATTCTCTGCAAAATTAAACTTTTCTATAGATAACGGTTTTCATTATCAATTAATGTCTAATATATTCTTTATAAGACATTATTTAATTTAGGTTAATTGGTTAATGAGTATTAACGAAAAAGTGCCTGTGACAATCCTTACTGGATTCTTAGGCTCAGGTAAAACAACGCTTCTTAATAGAATTTTAAGTGAAGAGCATGGTAAGCGAATCGCTGTTATTGAGAATGAATACGGTGAAGTTGGAATAGATCAAGGTCTTGTAATAAATGCCGATGAAGAAGTATTTGAAATGTCTAATGGTTGCATTTGTTGTACTGTTCGCGGAGATCTTATTAGAGTCCTTGGTAATTTAATGAAAAGAAGGGATAAATTTGACTATGTTTTAGTTGAAACAACTGGATTAGCTGACCCTGGTCCTGTTGCTCAAACATTTTTTATGGATGAAGAAATTAGTTCTGAATTCACACTTGATGGAATAGTTACATTAGTTGATGCAGCTCATATTGATCAACAACTTGGACGTAGTGATGAGAGTTCTGAGCAAGTGGCATTTGCAGATGTCTTAGTTCTAAATAAAACTGATTTAGTCTCAGATGATGCTCTTGATAACCTTGAATCAAGATTAAGAGATATGAATCGAATGACTCGTATTATTCGAGCAGAGAAAGCAGAGGTTCCTATTGAGACAGTTTTAAATTTAAGTGCATTCGATCTTGACCAAATTTTAAAGCGTAGACCAACTTTCTTAGAACCAGAATATCCTTTTGAATGGTCAGGAGTTTATGAGCTTGAGCCTGGAAAATATGAATTAAAACTTGAAGAAGGGCCAGATCCTGAAATGTCCTTAGTAGCTGTTGCTAATCAAGGATTTAGTGAAGAGGAATTAAAAGAGGGTGCAGAAGCCTCTGTAAGACTTTATGCAGAAAAAGCTAAAAACTTAGAACCTGGAAATACTATTCCATATGATGAGCATGTAAGTCTTAAATTGCAAAACAAAGGATCTAAATCTTTTATTTTGAATATTGAAAAAGAGTCAAAAGTTGGATTGTTCACACAACATACTGCTGAAGAATTCAATATGAAAGTGCTAAAAATAGATTCCCAAGATAATGTTAAGGAAATTCCTTTTAAAACTGAAAGAAACTGGGTCGCAGAACATGAACATGATGATGAAGTTGGATCAATTGCAATAGAGCGATTTGGAGATGTAGATCCTGAAAAGTTGAATACTTGGATGGGAAGACTTCTTTCCGAGAAAGGAGTTGATATATTCAGAACAAAAGGGTTTATTAGTTATTCTGGCAACCCACGCAGAATAGTATTTCAAGGAGTTCATATGTTATTTACTGCCCAACCAGATAAAGAATGGGGAAATGAACCACGAAGAAATCAACTCGTGTTTATTGGAAGAAATCTAAATGAAAAAGAAATGCAAGAGGGATTTGATAAGTGCCTGATATAGAACCTTTTAGTCCTAGAGGTATGTTTCATGAAGGATGGTCCGCTGAAGTTGATGATTATGCAATAGTTTGTGGATGGGCTTTAAAAGGGAAACTCTTTATCGTCGGAGACGTAGTCGGAGGGCTTTATGGGTTCGAAGGAGATACAGGAAAGCTTATTTGGAAAAAGGATGAAGCCCATTCTGGAGGTCTTCTTGCAATGTCTATCCATCCAAATGGAGAGATTTTTGCAACTTCAGGGCAAGACGGAATAGTTCGAATATTAAATTGCAATAATAGGGAGGAAATTAAAGCCATTAAACTTGGTAAAGGTTGGGTAGAACATTTAAGTTGGTCAAATGGAGGTTTATACTTAGCCGTAGCTTTTTCCAAAAAAGTATATGTATTTAATCAAGATGGTAAAGAACAATGGGTTTCAGAAGAACATCCGAGTACAGTAAGTGCCATATCGTGGTCGAATAAGAATGAATTAGCAACCGCATGCTACGGACGCGTAACTTTCTTTGATATAGCAAATAAAAAGACTAATCAGAAACTTGAATGGCAAGGTTCACTAGTTTCAATGCAGTTAAGCCCTGATGGAGATATTGTCGCCTGTGGGAGTCAAGATAATTCGGTACATTTCTGGCGTAGATCAACTGGACTTGATGCTGAAATGACAGGTTATCCTGGAAAGCCTTCTCACCTTTCTTTCGATGATAGTGGCATGCTATTAGCAACTAGTGGTAGCGAAAGAATTACAGTATGGAGTTTTTCAGGAAATGGCCCTGAAGGAACAATGCCGGGAGAATTATGTCATCATACTGAACCAATTTCTAGCCTAGCTTTTTCTAACAAAGGTTTGCTAGTTGCTTCAGGTTCAAGAGATGGTTCAGTAGTAGCTAGTTTTCTTAAAAACGACGGAAATGGGGATCCTGTAGGTGCTGCTTTTGCTGGAGATTTAGTTGGAGATATTGCTTGGAGACCCGATGACTGCGCTTTAGCTGCAGTTAATGCGAAGGGTGTTGTAACGGTTTGGAATTTTAAAGTCCGAACAAGTTCCTCTTAAAAAGGGTTCAAGTAATTTCTAGCTTATATATTTACCAATAATTAGTTTTCAAATGTCTCTCAATACAAATCACTTCGCAATCCTTATCAATACCTTTTGGATGAATATCGCAATATGAAAGACATTGTAAATATTCATCTACGGGATTATTTTTATTATTATTAATATTATTATTGTGATTATTTTGAATTTTTGAATTAGTCATAAATAGATTTCCTCAATTCATTTAGGGTTAACATAAACGAGAGAGATAAGAAAAGAAATAAGCAAAACTTACTAAAAAACTAAACAAGAAATATATAAAATTTAAAGCGGAAAATAAACAAATTGATTATTACTATCGGACATTTTGGATTAAAAATCAATGCGTATAAAAACGGATTGTTTTTTTAAAAGTTTTTAATTAATTTGTGATTGTTGAGTTTTAGGAGGTCTTTCAAAATGATCGATAGCCTGCCTGCAATTTCGGAATAATTCCGAACTAATTTAATTAACTGCTCCAATTATTTTTTATTAATGTCTGAACTTACTTCTTTTGCATCGTTTAGGTGCCCCACAGGAAAAAAGTTCAATTCTAGAGTCTTTGCCCCAGTTAAAAACAATTAGTTTATTAAGGTTATTTTTAGCTGTAAAATAATTAACAACAAGGATCAATGATTTAGGCTAGTTGTTAATTTTGATAGATAAAATAAGTAAGAGAATAAAAAGGAGAGCTTTTAAAAGCTCTCCTTTTATTTGGGCTAAAAAAACAAACTTTGGCATTATTATATTTTTTTAGCTATCTATTGTAATAAGAAACTTTATTTGTATAGAGATAAAATAATGTCAAACAAACTTAGATTTTTTTCTGATTTATTAGCTAGAGCTGTTAATGAAATCGAATACAAAAATGTTCTTAAAAAATTAAAGAAACATGATCTTACAGCAGATGTAGATGATCAGAGATCACACCATTTCTATTCATAGCGAAGGGGACTAAATTGAACTATTGGTATAAATCTTTTACTTCAAAAATCTTACTTTGGCTAGAAGTCTTATTACAAAATAAATTTTTTATATTTCTAGTAATAAGAAAAAAAGTTTTGTTTTAATCCATGAATAATTACTATTGTCCATACTGTAATCCCAAATATCAATTTCAAAAAAAATCAACATCTGGAGAATTAATATGTGGGTTATGTGGTGACCCTCTAGTAAAAAAGCCATTGATTAAAATTAATCAAATAATCGCTATTATTGCCTCCTTATCGCTAGTACTTCCATTGATTTATACTTTTATTATATTAATTAAAAACCAAATAAATCCTCCCAGTAGAAATTACCAAGCTAATGCAAATTCAATAGAGAAAATTATAAAAATAAGATTTTATCAACCTCTGCAAAGTGATTTACTTAAACAAGACTCATTATCTTCAATTTGATTTTTATTACTAATATTATTGAATTCTTTATTCATAATTAATTGTTTACCAGGTTTTTTACAATGATTCTTACATCCACCATTAAATGAATTGTGAGATTGTAAAAAGTTTGTATTTGTTAATAAGATAAATAAAATAAAATTAAAGGTTTGCTTTATTTTGAATTTCATTTTTTAGTAAATTATTTACCAATAATAAAAAGATATTATTACTAATTCCAAGGAGTATTAATCAATCCCCAAATATCAAAAAAGAAAAATAAAATTGCAATAGCCACTAAATCCCATGCTCTTTCCCTAAATGCCCAAGGAGCAATAAAAACTTCTCCCAAACCATGAAGTGCAGCTCCAATAGGTAAATGATCTAAAACAAGCAAACTATGAGAGAGAATAAAAAGTAAACTCGCAAAATATCTAAAAAAAACAAATTGCCAATTACCAGAGTTCATATTTTTATATTTTTTTAGAAATATAGTTCAATGTATAAATTATTGAAATAGATTTAATTTATGGATATTTCTTTTTGTAGTTTTAAATACTAAATATGGTTCTAAGCTAAAGTAAAAAGTTAATAAACGAAGAGATATATGTTTTCAAATTATCGTCCTAAAAATAATTTTGATGAATACTTTAAAGATAATTTAAATTCGGCCAGAGAAATCTTAACTCCTTTATTATCTTCCCTAAATAATATGGGTTTAGACGAACTAAACAGAAATCATTCTGCGGCCAAAAAGTTATTACTAAGACATGGAGCAACTTTCAGATTAAACGATACTGGCTTAAAAGGCACAGAAAGAATATTACCTTTTGACCCCTTACCGAGAATAATAAGTAAGAATGACTGGATAACTTTAGAAGAAGGTTTAAAGCAGAGACTTGAGGCAATAGATCTTTTCTTAGATGATATATATAACTCTCAAAATATTATTAATGATGGGATAATTCCAAGAGAATTAATTGAGAGCTCAGATGGATGGAGGCCTCAAATGCTCGGCTTTAAGCCTCCATTAAACAGATGGTGTCAAATATCAGGACTTGATTTAATAAGAGACGGAAAGGGTACTTGGCATGTTTTAGAAGACAACTTAAGATGCCCTTCTGGTGTAGCTTATTTTTTAGAGAATAGATTAGTTATGAAGAATATCTTCCCTAATCTTTTCTCGGGAAGAATAGTTAAACCCATTGATGAATATCCATCATTTTTGTTAAAGACTCTCCAAGAACTTGCAGTTTGGACTGATACACCAAAAATAGTTTTACTAACACCTGGGATTTTTAATAGTGCTTATTTTGAACATAGTTATCTAGCTCAAGAAATGGGAATTCAATTAGTTCAAGGTCATGATTTAGTTTGTAATGATAATTATGTTTACTTAAAGACTACTTCTGGATTAAAAAGAGTAGATGTAATTTATAGAAGAGTTGATGATGATTTTTTAGATCCTCTTAATTTTAGAAAAGATTCATATTTAGGTGTAAGTGGATTACTAGATGTCATGAGAGCAGGTCATGCTGCTGTTGCGAATGTTCCAGGAACAGGAATAGCAGATGACAAAATGATTTATTCCTTTGTTCCTAAAATGATCAAATATTTTCTTGATGAAGAACCAATAATTAAAAATGTTGAAACCTATATTTGCTATTACGAAAAAGATAGAGAATATGTTTTAAAGAACCTTCCAAAACTTGTTGTCAAATCAGTCTCTGAAGCTGGAGGTTATGGAATGTTAATTGGTCCTCAATCAACTACATCTGAGATAAATGAATTCTCAGATAAAATCAAAAATAATCCTAGAAATTTTATAGCTCAACCTACTCTAGAACTTTCTACAGTTCCATCATTATGCGATGGTGAACTTTATCCATGTCACGTTGATTTAAGACCTTACATCTTAAGGGGAAAAGATTCATGGGTAAGTCCAGGAGGTCTAACTAGAGTTGCTTTAAAAAAAGGTTCATTAGTAGTCAATTCTTCTCAAGGAGGGGGTTGCAAAGATACATGGGTTGTAGGAAATTAGAATGCTTTTAAGTCGGGTAGCTGAATCTCTTTATTGGATTAATCGTTATTTAGAACGCGCGGAAAATATATCTCGTTTTGTGGAGGTTAGTGAAGCAATGTCTTTAGATTGTCCACCAGGCAGTGCTGAACCATGGCTGCCTCTAATTGATGCTTCAAGTGATAGAGAAACATTTGATTCTAGATTTCCTGAGAAAAAACAGGATGATGTTATTAATTTTTTAATTAGGGATCGAATAAATCCCAACAGCATAATCTCATGTATCCAATTGGCTAGAGAAAACGCTAGGCAAATAAGGGATGTAATGACATCTGAAATGTGGGAACAAATAAATATTTTATATTGGAATTTACAAGAAGGGGGATCTATATGGGACCTTCCAAGGCAGGAGCAATTAAGCGAAATAAGAAGAGGATGTCAGTTGTTTTATGGCATTACAGACGCCACTCTTAGTAAAGATATTGCATGTCAATTTAGTATTTTAGGTAGATTAATAGAAAGAGCTGATAAGACATCTAGAATCTTAGATGTAAAATATTATTTATTACTTCCAAGCTTAGATGAGCTTGGAGGGGTCCTGGACGAGTTGCAGTGGATTGCTCTTCTGCGTTCGGCAGGTGCTTATCAGATGTTCAGGAAAGCAGAACAAAACTCTATCCAGCCGAATTCAGTAGCACGATTTCTCTTACTAGATAATAATTTCCCAAGATCTGTTAGATATTGTTTGGATGGTATAAGTAATACCCTTAAAATGATTGACACCTCTCCAAGTTCAGATAACCCCTCAAAACTTGAGTGCATGAGGGGTTTACTTAAAGCAAAGTGGAGTTATATCAGAATTGAAGATATAATTAATGACGGACTACATGAGGCTATTGATTCCTTACAAATTGATTTAAACAAACTGCATAATCTCATAGAAGATAAATATTTTATAAATAAAGAATTTGATCAATGAAAATTAAATATATCCATAACCTTGAATATTCCTATGAAGAATCAGTTCAATTGGGGGAACATCGATTATGTATCAAGCCAAGATCGCATGGATTTCAAAGGCTAATAAACTTTAATTTGAATATTTCTCCAAATCCTAAAATTTATTATCCCTTGCTTGCAGCTAGTGGTGAAGAGATCTGTAGAATTACCTTTGACGGGTATACCGATGCTTTATCTATTAAAGCGATAAGCGAGGTTGAGACGCTTAAACATCCTTGCATTCTTGATGGTGTTAAAGACAGAGACCTTACATTACCTTTTTGTAGAAGCATCATTAATAGAGATCTTCAGGGCGCATTGGAAGGATGGATGCCAAACGGGCAGCATGATCCTTCTGCTGTTGAATTAGCGCAAGAGTCATTAGCAGGAAGTAGTAATAATGCCTTGTCATTCACTTTTCAACTTATAGAAATTATTCAAGATCGAGTTAAGTATACGAAAAGACATAATGGCCCAGCATGGCCAGCAAGCAGGACTCTTAGAGAAAGGGTTGGTTCATGCAGAGACTTGGCAATGTTAATGGTTGAGGCCTGCAGATCAGTTGGAATTCCAAGTAGATTTGTTAGCGGTTACCACTTTGAAGATCCTTTACCAAAAGAATTTGAATTACATGCATGGGCTGAATTATATATCCCAGGAGCAGGATGGAGAGGTTTTGATCCAAGCGGCAAAGGATTAATAGACGAAAGGTATCTAACTTTAGTATCTTCTTCAAAATCTAATCTAACGGCAGTGATAACTGGAAACTTCAAAGGCAAAACAAACCTTAAGAATAATTTGTCATGGGAAATAAAGCCTTTAGAAATTAGTAATTAATTAAGTCTTTTAATCTTTAAAAATTATATTGAAAGATATTTAAAAATAATATTAATAATTTATCTATGTAAAAGTGTTCGTTGTTTAGTGTTAACCGATACGTTATCTACAAAATATTTTTGTTTTTATTTAAGTAATATTTTAAATAAATTGAACTCAACATTAAAAATCGAACTTGTTAAGCCAAACAAAACTGAAATGTTTGCATTGAAAAGTTACGAAAAATTTCGTGATACCGAAGATGTCAGATTTTTCGATATTAGTATTAATAACTCAAATTTTAGAGACTTAGTAATTCATAAAGGGCCAGCTATAAGTCCACCTAATGATAAAGAGTTAGGCAATTGGCAGTTTTATATTCATCACAAACAAGAGGATAACCTTTTGGCTATTTCAGGAGGAAGAACTTTTTATCTGGTAAATTTTAACTGGGAATATCCTTTCTACAAAGTAAGATTAGAATCATGTGGATTAATCTTAAAAATCCCAAGAGGAACCTTTCATAGATCTGTTTCTGATGAAAATGGTTCTATTGTTTTAAATCAAGCTATTAGAGATAGGGAAGGAAGTGTTGAATCTGAATTCAAAGTTACCAATAGTAAAGATAATAAAAAACTTCACGATTGCATAACAAATTTACAACCTAAATACAAAATTTATAGTGTTAAATAACTTTAAAAACTTTATTCAAAGTATAAAAACAATTTAAATCATTATCTTCTTGAGATAAGATAAAAGGACTGTAAAACTTTCATATGAATCGATTTAGCTTTTTGAAATACTTTTTATGTATAACTTTTTCTTTTTTGATTTTTACCTCTCCTGTTTTTGCGGGTGCAAATGTAGCTACTAAAGGAGAGGGAGATGAAGTTCCTAGTTATGTAAGATCTAATATTACTGGTTTTGATTTTCATGGGGAGGATCTTCATTTATCCTCAATAGCAGGGGCCGTAGCAAGAGATGCTGACTTTAGTGAAGTTGATCTTCATGGAACAACATTAACTTTATCTGACTTAAAAGGTTCTAATCTTAATGGTATAGATCTAACTGATACCCTGGCAGATAGAGTAAATTTCCAAAAAACAGATTTAAGGAACTCAATTTTGATAAATATGATAGCTTCTGGAAGTAGCTTTGCTGGTGCCCAAATAGAAGGAGCAGATTTTTCGTACGCAATTCTGGATAGTGAAGATCAGAGAAATCTTTGTAAAATTGCTGAAGGAGTTAATCCAACTACAGGAGTTTCTACTAAAGATAGTCTTGAATGTAATTAAGTAGTTATATTAAATATATTTTTTCTTCCCGTTAATATATTTGTATATTTTTTGATCTGGATCTATAAATATAGTCTCTCCATTTAATTTTGACTTCTTAAATTTTGAGAGTCTTGCTCTATGAATATTAGATTTTCTATTTATATTATCTTCATTCTCATAAAGTCCGATATTGATATTAATATT
>JAOOLH010000018.1 GCA_028408675.1 Prochlorococcus sp. AH-716-K03
TTTTAATCTTGGGACTAGCTTGTTAGTTCTTTCTTTTTCTAATTCTAATTGAAAAATTAATTTTTCAATTTTTTGAGAAAATTTATTCGATATCAAATCAAATTCAATATCTTTAAGTTGTCTATTCCTTTTTTTTAATTCTACTGGCCAATTATGATAAATAGATTTTTTAATATTCAAATCAAATCCATCAATTTTAATATTTGCCTGATATGCAGAGTGTAATAATGAAAGTTGATCTCTTCTAGTGTATTTACATATATGCGAAAACCATATTTCTGAATGATTTATAATTTCCTCATGGTTATGATTCCTTAGTAGAATTCCACCCAAGTATGGTTTTTGTTTAAGAATTTCTTTTTTAGTTTTTATATAATCATTTAGTTGCTCGTAAATTCTTTGATTATTGTCTAAATTATATTGAGAACATACTTTGAACTCACTTAAAAGGTCTCTTCTATATGAATGATAAGGAGCTATGAAAAATGGCTCATTATCTTTTATTATTTTGTCTTTTAAGATGCCTTTAATAAAATCCTCAATTTTTACTTTAAAAACAATAGTATTATCAAAATATAATGAATATTTATAGCTTGGGAAAGTAATGTGCGCTCTTAGTTTAAGGTGTCTTTGTGATCTATAACTATCTTGGGGTAAAATTCGATTAATTTGCACTATTTCCCAATCTTTGCTTGTAAGATTTTTATTATCAGTTAAACATACATGTCTATATTTTGAATATTTTATTTGTGGTTGTCTATTCAAACCTTCATTTGATCCAATTAGGACTGTATAAATAATTATTTCATCTTTGTCAAATTGCAAAACCTATTTAACTTAAATTTGGAAATAATATAACTTAGTATAGATAATTTATCAATTTTTTAAAATATTTCATTAATTGATATTTGATTGCAAAAATGATAGTTAAATATTTATCTTTCTTATGAAAATAGTTAATTTCTAACTGGAAAATTTTCTTAGTTTTTTACTCTATTTATTTTTAACCATTCTATTAAATCCGATATGCCGTCGCTGATTCTGATTTTTGGCTCCCATCCAAGAATTCTTTGAGCTTTAGAATAGTTTGCGCATCTTCCTATATCCCCAACAGGTTTTTTGAGATTATGATTTAATTTTATATTTTTGTCTAAGTGTTTAATAATTATTCTAGAAATTTGATTTATTGAGGTACAAGTATTTGGCCCGATTTGAATGACGCCTTTATTCTCTCCCTTTGAAAAAGATAATTTAATGGCATTTACAATATCTTTAGCATGAACGAATGCACGCCCTTGATTGCCATCTCCCCAAATCTCAAGAATTTTATTTTCATTAAGACAAGATATTGCTTTTATGCAAAGTGATGGTATTACTTGACCAGTTTCCTGTGAATAATCACAATATCTACCATATACATTATGTAATGATAAAACTACGCAATCTGTAATCCCCTCTTTTGCTAGGTACCCTGATTCGATCTCTCCCATTAATTTGCTCCATCCATAACCAGATTCTGGAAATGCAGGATACTGATCATCTTCAATAAGTGGCTTAGATTCAATAGACTGTTGTAAATTTTTAGGAAAAGAACATGCAGTTCCAATATAAATATATCTTTTAGGTTTATATTGATTAATAGCTTTTGTGACATTTGAATTTATAAGAAGATTTGTCCTAAATACAAAAGATTCGTTTGAGAAAACAAAACCAATTCCTGCTACAACATCTGCAAGGTGAATTATTAAATCACAATTTTTGAATTCGTCTGACCATAAATTATTGAAACTTGTGAGATCTGCTTTTATAAATTTAAGTTTTTTAAAAAAAGGCCCGCAGGCTTCTTTTAAATATTTTATCTTTCCCCTAGACAAGTCATCAATTCCAACAATCTCATTACCGTCATCTTTTGGATATGTTTTTAGTAAATCTGCTGTCAAATATGAACCTATCATACCTGCACATCCAGTAATTAATATTTTCATTATTTATGGTTAGTAACCGTTTAATTCATTTTAATGTTTTTGTGGTTTTTCAACTTGTTTTTTGAAAATTGAAACTCTATTCTTCCCTTTATGTTTTGCCTAAAACATTTTTTTCCAGAATAAGTAATTTTCTGAAATTTGTACTTTATTTAATGGAATAAACTTTTAATAAATTTTTGTATTGAATTAAAAACTTAAATAATGACAATAATTTATAGATATATCTTTTCAGTAATTTATAAATTCATAATTATATAAAGCTGATTTTATATTTTTTATAATATGGATTAGTTGTAATTATATTCCTATAATTTTGTGATCAATATTTTTAATTAATATTTTTAATTATATTTACACTATTTATTTCTTATTAAAAAAGAGGAGTTAGAATTAAATAAATAAATAAATTTAGAATTAAATTGCATCTTACTGATCATCTTACTCAAATAACAAATGTTCTTGTTATTGGTTGTGGTGGGGCTGGTTTGAGATCTGCTATTGAGATTAAGAAAGCTGGTCTTGATGTATGTATACTTGGGAAAAGACCAAAGTCTGATGCTCATACAGTTTTAGCCGCTGGTGGTATTAATGCTGCTTTGGGCAACTTAGATAAAGAAGATTCATGGGAACAACATTTTATTGATACTTACTTAGAAGGTTATGGCATAGGCGATCCTTTGAAAGTTGAAATAATGGCTAAAGAATCCCCATCACTAGTTAAAGAAATAGATCAATGGGGTGCAAATTTTGCAAAATTGAAAAATGGGGAACTCGATCAAAGATTTTTTGGAGCCCACAAATATCGTAGGACTTGTTATTCAGGAGATTACACTGGGTTATCTATTTTAAAAACTCTTTTAAAAAAATCAGATGAATTAAATATTCCTATTCATGACAATCAATATGTTACTGAACTACTAATAAGAGAAAACACATGCTTTGGAGCAATGTCCTTTAATTTGTCTTCTTCAGAGAGGACTGTACACCTTTCTGATGCAGTTATTTTATGTACAGGTGGACATACAAGATTATGGAAAAAAAGTTCCTCTAGAAAAAATGAAAATACAGGCGATGGATATTATTTAGCTCTTAAAGCTGGATGTAAATTAATAGATATGGAAATGGTGCAATTCCATCCGTCTGGAATGGTCTTACCTGAAGAAATTGAAGGTACATTGGTTACCGAAGCCGTAAGAGGCGAGGGCGGAAAGTTAATAAATAATAAAGGGGAAAGATTTATGAAAAATTATGATCCAAAAAGAATGGAATTATCAACAAGAGATAAAGTAGCAATTGCCAACTATAAAGAAATAATTGAAGGTCGAGGAACAAAAAATGGTGGAGTTTTTCTTGATATAAGTCATAAAAGTAAAGAGTTCATAATTGAGAAACTGCCAAGTATTTACAGACAATTTCTTGAAGCTCAAATGCTTGACATCTCAAAATCACCAATGGAGGTAGCTCCTACGGCGCACTACTCTATGGGTGGAATCTTAGTAAATCCAGAGAATTTATCTACTTCTGTTGAGGGCCTTTTTGCAGCTGGGGAGGTCGCAGGAGGGCTTCATGGAGCTAATCGTTTAGGTGGTAATTCTTTGGCAGAAATAATTATTTTTGGAAAACGTGCTGGTATTTCAAGTTCAAAATATTCCAAAAAAATATATCAGCAAGTTAGATCAACAAGTACTATCTCCCTTGCCCATGAAAATATTAATAAGTTTATTAAAAATGGAAATGAACTAGTCAGGCCTTTGCAGCATGAATTGCGGTTAATAATGTGGAAATATTGCGGGGTCATTAAAAACGAAACTTTACTTTTAGAAGGTTTATCAAAAATTGAAAGTATCGAAACTAAACTAAAAAATATTGATGTCAGAATTGATAAATATAACTGCGAAGATCTTGCTTTGATTTTTGATTTGCAATCATCTTTGGTAAGCGCAAAAGCAACAATTATTTCGGCACTTGAAAGAAAGGAGAGTAGAGGGGCACACCAAAGAAGTGATTTCCCAATTTTGGACTCTGCTGGTCAATTTAATTGTTTAGTAAGTATGGATGAAAATAGTAATTTAAAAATCTCTAAAGTACCATTAAAAGATTTAAACGAAAAACTAAAAAAAATTATTGCAAATTCAACAGTTGACGAAGATATTAGGAATAAATTACTTGAGTAATCTGAAAATTAAAAAGTTTAAATCTTCAAAAATTTCAGAAAAATAAGCTTTTAATTTATTTTGCTTAAACGGATTGTTTTTTTGAAAGACCTACCTAATAAAAAAGAAAGGTTGGAAAATTAATTACATTTTTTATTATTAGAGCAGAGGATGAAGGATTATTCCCTTCTATTATGTGTTCCCAATGCACTCGATACCTTAAATAACTACTTCAGTTTCAAGCCGTAACAAATAATCAATAAGGGGATGTGTTGTTTTTGTGAAAATCTTGAACACAGTAGACATCAAATTGTTTTCTTAAATTTCATTCTTGAGAAGTTAGATATCGATTATGATGATTCTTCTACTTAATAATGTTCTAATTTGATGTATAGAATTATTAATAAACTTTTGTCATATCAATAGATTTAGTATTTTTGCTCATTGATCTAATTCTATTCATCAAATAAAATATTAGGAATTTTTAAAAGGTTCATTTTATGAGTATTCAAAGACACCAAAATCATAAAAGACAATCGAAGAATAATTTAGAATGGTTAGATGAGATGATCAATATAATCGATAGAGTGAAAAAAAAACTTTAGGACGCAATAAGAATGGGATTCCCACATTGCCCTATTTGTGTAGCTTTAGCAATTTTTACCTTCTGTGTTGTGTTGACTCGTAGTTACATGTTTTTTTTACTTTATAAGGATTCTTTAAAAGCAGAGCAAAAAACTTACCAATTTTAGTGCAAACTTAGTCTTAAAGAATTTAATTATAGAAACTTTAAAATCCAGCACCTTTTTATGTTCTTTAACTGTCTAAAATAAAGCATCCCAGTAAGTAGGGTAATTATTAATTTTCCAATGGCCTTTAATAGTTTTACTTATAAGTCTAAAGTAGTTAGGAATTTTGGATACTGCTCAATTACCGATAATTATTATCATTGTCAGGAAAAATTAGTGGCGACACATTAATGTACTTGAGAGAAAAGAAAAAAAAGAAACAACTTCGAAAATTCCAAATATTAAAAGTCATTTTTAACCAATTTTTTATATAAAACTATTTATATTTCGGTATTGAAATTAGAGTAATCTCAATGAGCTTTTAGACGAAATTAATAAAAAATTACTAAAAAATAAAAAAGAGATATTATTTTATAGCGTTAATTATTTGGCTTTTTTTAAGTATAGATTCTTTGTGTTTGCCTGATCTGATGTGAATAACATAAGTAATATAGTTCCAAGCAAAACTGAAAATATAGTAGTTATCTCTAAAAATGTAACCATCTCACTAGGTAGATAATTTGTAAACATAATCAATTCCATCTATTATTACAAACATAGCAATTATTCAAAGTTTGACCATTAGTGATTACATTAAAAAATTAGAAGTTTTATTGTACGAGTCTTTTAATGATAAATAACTTATCTGAAGCTAAATTTTTTTTAATATTTTTATATGAAATTTCCAACCAAATCAAAATTCTATATTTATATTCGTACCAAAGCATTCTTTCCTCAAGATATGTTCTCGGGCTAGTAATTTTTTTTTAGATTTTTTCATAACTATAATCAAAAATAAATCTTGAATAATTTATTTTTTTGCATTGTCTTTTCTAAAAAATTAAAATGTGAAGTGAAGAATTATTATAGTTAATATTTTTTTAATATTATTTATAAGCTTTGAACTTAAATTTCCTTTGAAAAGATTAGTTATTAGTAGAGGTAATGTATTTGCAAATTTATTAATAATTGGGGAAGCACCTGGGGCTAAAGAGGACTTAGAGGGAGAACCTTATGTTGGCAAATCAGGGAAATTATTGGATCAGCTATTAATAGAAGCGGGGATTGACTTACAAAAGGATGTATATTTTTGCAATGTAATTAAATGTCGTCCTCCAAATAATAGAAAACCTACGAATAAAGAAATAAATATTCATAAACCATGGTTAATGCAGCAAATTAAACTAGTAGATCCAAAATTTATTATTTTAACTGGTTCGACTGCTATGAGTACTATTTTGGGAACAAAATATCCAATTTCTAAGATAAGAGGAAAATGGTATATGAAAGATGGGAGAGAAATTATTACTATTTTTCACCCATCTTATTTGTTGAGATTCTCTTCAAAAGAGGTCGAAAAACCTTATGATTTAACTGTAAAAGACCTTAAGAATGTTAGTAGAAAACTATATGCTTTATAATTTTAATAAATCTTTTTGAACTTCTAGAATTTAATGTCACTTATTCAATCAAAAGAGGTGAATAGTCTCTCGAGGAGATATTCAACTCATATTGAGAGAAGGATAACTAGAACTGTAATGGTTGGAAATATAGCAATTGGAAGTGATTATCCAGTAAGAGTTCAATCAATGATAAATGAAGATACTATGGATGTGGAAAATTCTTATTTAGCAATTAAAAGACTTCATGAAGTTGGATGCGAAATAGTAAGACTTACTGTTCCTTCTTTAGCTCACGCAAGGGCTGTTGGAGATATTAAAGAAAAATTAATAAAAAATAATATAAATACCCCATTAGTTGCAGATGTTCATCACAATGGAATGAAAATTGCAATGGAGGTTGCAAAACATGTTGATAAAGTAAGAATTAACCCAGGATTATTTGTTTTTGAGAAATCAGATCCTGCAAGGACTGAATATACTGACGCTGAATTTGAGACTATTAAAAAAACAATTCTTAAAAGATTTACTCCACTTGTAGAAGTTTTAAAGTCGGAGAATAAGGCTTTAAGAATTGGAGTTAATCATGGATCTTTATCTGAAAGAATGCTTTTTACTTATGGAGATACACCTTTAGGGATGACAGAATCCGCAATGGAATTTGTCAAAATCTGTGATGAGCTTGATTTTCATAACATAATCATTTCTATGAAAGCTTCAAGAGCACCAGTGATGTTAGCTGCATATAGAATGATTTCAGATAGATTAGATGCAGAAGGATATAACTACCCTTTACATTTGGGTGTTACTGAAGCAGGAGATGGAGATTATGGAAGGATTAAGAGTACGGCAGGTATAGGAACACTTCTTGCCGAAGGTCTTGGGGATACCATCAGAGTTTCTCTAACTGAAGCTCCTGAAAAGGAGATTCCAGTATGCTATTCAATTTTGCAATCTTTAGGATTGAGAAAAACAATGGTTGAATATATAAGCTGTCCTAGTTGTGGAAGAACTCTTTTTAATTTAGAGGAGGTTGTAGACAAAGTCAGGAATGCTACTTCCCACTTGACTGGTTTAGACATAGCAATAATGGGATGTATAGTAAATGGTCCAGGAGAAATGGCTGATGCTGATTATGGTTATGTAGGTAAAGGTAAAGGTACAATTGCTCTTTACAGAAGAAAAGAAGAGATAAAAAGAGTACCTGAGGATGAAGGGGTTGATGCTTTAATTCGGCTCATTAAAGATGATGGGAAATGGATTGATCCCTAAACGTTTTTTTAATTTATAATTTAATAAATAAAATTTTCAATGTTAAATATTGAGTTCCCACTTTTAAAGAAAAAAAAACCATTTAAAAAGAAATTTATTTTTTTATCAGCTGTTATTTTTTATGGAATATTGGTAAGTGATTATTCAAAGGCTTCAATTTTAAATAATAACTATAAAGAGGTTATTGATCATGTTTGGCAAATTGTATATAGAGACTTCCTTGATTCAAATGGAAAATTTGAAAGGTCAGCTTGGATTAAAATAAGAAAGGATTTTTTAGTAAAACAATATTCAGATAGTAATGAGGCTTATGATGCAATTAGAAATATGCTTTCAAATTTAAATGATCCATATACAAGATTTTTAGATCCTAAAGAATTTAATCAAATGAGAATAGATACTTCAGGGGAATTGACTGGTGTGGGGATACAAATTGTAAAAGATAAAGAGTCCGACGATTTAATTATTATTTCTCCAATTGAGGGAACTCCCGCTTATGAGGCAGGAATTAAAGCTAGAGATAAAATTTTATCAATTGATAATGTATCTACTAAAGGTATGAATATTGAGGATGCAGTTAAATTAATAAGGGGGGAAAGAGGTACAAAAGTTAAGCTTGAAATTCTTAGAAATGGTAATACTTTTTATAAGTCTTTATCTAGAGAAAGGATAGAAATAAAGACAGTAATAAGCAAAATAAATAAGACTAAAGATGGATTGTTAATTGGTTATGTGAGAATAAAACAATTTAATGCTAATGCATCAAAAGAAATGAAAGATTCTTTAAAAGATCTAGAAATAAAAAATGTATCAGGATATGTGCTTGATTTAAGGAGTAATCCTGGAGGATTATTAGAATCAAGTATTGATATTTCTCGGCAATTTATTGATAAAGGCATAATTGTAAGCACTTTATCTAAAGATGGTTTAAAGGAAACAAAAAGAGGAAATGGTAAGGCATTAACAAAAAAACCTTTAGTTGTGCTAGTCAATGAAGGTTCTGCAAGTGCAAGTGAAATAGTTTCCGGAGCAATAAGAGATAACAATAGAGGTAAATTAGTAGGTAAGAAAACTTTTGGCAAAGGCCTTGTACAGTCTATGCGAACTTTGGTGGATGGTTCAGGGTTAACAGTTACAGTCGCCAAGTACTTAACTCCTAATGGGACAGATATAAATAAGTTTGGAATTACTCCAGATATAGAAGTCAAAATGAATACTAATCCAATTCTTCAGAAAGAAATTGGCACCAGAAAAGATAAACAGTATAGAGCTGGGGAAAAAGAACTTATTAAAATTATTAAAAGTTCTAAGTTAGTAAGCCAGTTTGAACCTAATTCTGCGAATATATTTTCTATTTTTGAAAAAAAAGAGAATAAATTCGTATATTCTTTAAATTAGATACTCATATCTAGCATCCTTTTTATAGGTTTGTAAGCCTTTTTAATTATCCTAGGGTCTAACTCAATTGATGGAGAATTATTTTTTAAACAATCTAAAATTTTTTCTAATGTATTCAATTTCATATATGGACACTCATTACACTTACATCCATCAATATCTGGGACTTCAATAAAGTTTTTATTAGGTTCTTTCTTTTTCATTTGATGAATTATCCCAGGTTCTGTTAAGACCATATAAGTATCAGAATAATCATTGCTAACGAAATTTAATAACTTACTTGTTGAGCCAATAAAATCTGAAAGTATTAACAAATTTTGACTGCATTCCGGATGGGCTATTACCTTTGCCTCAGGATGTTTGTACTTTAACTTTAATAAAGCCTCTTCACTGAATGTTTCATGTACGATACAGCTTCCCGGCCAAAGTTTAAGCTTTCTTCCTGAATTTTTTTGGACCCATCTCCCGAGATTTTTATCTGGTGCAAATATAATCTTTTTATCTTTAGGTATCTTTTCTATTAATGAAACAGCATTACTACTTGTACATATCAAATCACTTTGAGCTTTAACTTCTGCAGTACAGTTTATGTAACTTACAACATAATGATCTGGATTATCATCTATAAATTTTTGGAATTCCCCTGCAGGGCAATCATCTGCTAGAGAACAACCGGCATTAATATCAGGTAGTAATACTGTTTTGTTTGGGCTAAGTATTTTTGCAGTTTCTGCCATGAAATGGACTCCACAAAAAATTATTTTGTCTGCATCATTATTTGCTGCTTTTCTGGAAAGATCTAATGAATCACCAATGAAATCAGCAATATCTTGAATTTCTGGTGCTTGATAATAATGAGCAAGAATTATCGCATTAGCTTTTAAGCAATGCTCCTTAATTTCAGAAATCAAATCTTTTTCGTTTTGAATAGATTTCTGTTTTGCAGTAGAAGTTATACTGGTCAGGATTTAGAATGTCTCTTAATAGATTATATGACTTTAAATAGAAAAAATTCTGACAAATTTAAAAATTGCTATTGTTGGTGACTGTCACGGTCATTGGTCTGAGGTAGATATCGAAGTTTTATCGATTTTAAAACCAGACATTGTTCTTTTTGTTGGAGATATATCAGATGGGGATATCAAAATAATAAAGAAGATTAATCTAATTAATATTCCTACTTTTGTCATTTTAGGAAACCACGATAGGGGGAAAGATCCTTCAGGAGAAACCCTTTTAAAACAAATTCGAATTCTGCAAGAAAAATATTGTGCTTGGGATTTAAAGATTTATAATAATCAATTAAATATTTTAAGTGCTAGACCTTGTAGTTCAGGAGGTGGCTATTATCTTTCAAATGAGGTAAGAGCTGTTTATGGACCATTAAGCGAACAAGATTCTGTTAATAAAATCTTAAAATGTTCAAAAAAAATTATTAAAGACTTACCTCTTATTTTTATGTCTCATTCAGGACCTTCAGGCCTGGGATCAGATCCAAACAGTATTTGTGGTAAAGACTGGAAAGAGCCTTCTTGTGATTGGGGGGATAGAGATTTAGCTGTCGCCATTTCAGAAATACAAAAAAAAAGAAAAATCGACCTTGTCATTTTTGGTCATATGCATAATCGTCTGAAGAGAAATCAAGGTATGAGAACTATGTTCAAAATTGATAGAGAAGGTACTGCTTATTTAAATTCTGCAATAGTGCCTAGATATAAAAAAAATATAGATGGTAAATTATTAGTTAACTTTTCATGGGTTGAGTTTGTACAAAATAAAATTTCACATATTTCTCACAGATGGTATTCAGAGTCAGGAGAAATTTGTGAAGAAGAAATTCTTTTTTGAAATAGACATTGTTAATAGTAAATTTTTAACTTTTTTTCGGTTTCTCATATCTTGAGAATACTGTTTGTGATAAAAGGTATCCTGCAATTGCTGAGGCAGTAAAAGCAAGTCCATTTTTGAATAACGGTATTATTTCGCTTGTTCTAGAAATTATTGGTGCCAAACCAAAAATGCCAAATAACATTCCCCATAAAGGAGAAAGAAGAGCTAAAAATCCAATTGATATGATTTGACCCTCTTTTCTTGGCGCGGCAGCGAATCCTGCAACCAATCCTCCTAAAATAGAAGTACACAATGTCCATATATATTGTTCTTTTGGTAATCCAGGAACAACTTGGCATCCTCCTTTGTTTAGACAAATTTTTACTGAATTAATTGCATCTAGTACTGCTCCATCTTCTCCATGATCTTTTACATAATATTGATTTCCGAATCTTGTTTGAAGTTCAACCCAAAATAATCGTGGCATGAAAGCAAAATATGCTTCACCAACATTAAAATTTAATAAATTCCCTCCTCTAGGATCTGCAATTACTAATAAACTTGTTTCATCTAAATCCCAATAATCTTTTATGGCAATTCCGGGGGAACTTTCGAATTGAGATAAATATTTAATCTTCCAACCGCTTTCCTTTTCTAAGTTATAAAGATTTTCCTCTAAAGATTTTTTCTGATTTGGACTTAATGTCTTAGCTAAATCTATAACAGGTGTTTTTTCTTCAGGTAAAAGATTTGGATTATTAATAGCAAAAGAAGGTTCATTAAAAATTAAAATTACTATAGATAGAAATATTCCTAAGAAATAGTTAATCTTTGAATGCATAAAAGTTTTTTTGTCTTTATACATTTTCGCCGATGAAAAGCCTACCCGCGAATAATCAAGAATGGTTAATAAAAAAAATAATAAAAAAGGGAGGAACTATAAGTTTTTATGACTATATGGACTTGGTTTTGAATGATTCAAATAATGGATACTACGGAAGTGGAAAAGCTAATATAGGCTCTAAGGGTGATTTTGTTACTTCACCTTCCATGTCAGATGACTTCGCGTTTTTGTTATCGAAACAAATTTATGAATGGTTGATACAAGTAAAAAGTAAATCAATTTGTGATGATAAGTTGTCAGTAATTGAGTTTGGAGCAGGAGACGGCAGTCTTATGTGTGGTCTCCTTGAATATTTCTTAATTAACGATAAAAAAATATTAAAAAATGTTTGTTTTATTATTATTGAGCCAAATAAAGGAATGATAAAAAAACAACAAAAGAAATTAGAAAAATATTTAAAATTGGGTTTTGATATTTTATGGAGAAGTTTAGAGAACTTGAAAGATAGAAGTTTAAATGGAGTTGTATTAGCTAATGAGGTACTCGATGCTTTGCCGGTAGAAAGAATAATAAATTTAAAAGGTAAAATGCATCGGCAAGGAGTTTCTATAGATAAGAAATCAGGAAGATTGTTCTTTGAAGAAATTACAATTACACATGAACTAGAAAAAAGTATTGCCTCTGCTCAGGAAAAATTAAATATTAATATCCCTCCTAAATATGCTCCAGAAGGATGGACTAGCGAATGGCATGTAGATAATAAAAAATGGTTAAAAGCTATTTATGCAAAAATTAATAATGGAATTGTATTAATAATTGACTATGCCAAAGAAGCTAAAAGATATTATTCATTAAGTAATAGTAATGGGACTTTAATTTCCTATAAAAACCAAAAAATTATTGAAGATTTTTTTGAGTCTCCAGGGGATTGTGATTTAACTTCTCATGTTTGTATTGAATGTTTAATTTATGATTCAGAAACTTTAGGTTTTGAAACTATAGGAATAGTCAAACAAGGAGAGGCATTATTGTCACTTGGTTTAGCAGAAAGACTTTTTGAAATTCAAAATGAATTAAAGAGTGACATCTCAAAAGCTCTTTCTAGAAGAGAAGCTTTGTTGAGATTAGTTGATCCAATCTGTTTAGGAGATTTTAAATGGTTTGTTTTAAGTAAATTTAAGAATAAAAAAACTAAAATAAGTTCAAGTTGTATTCGCTAATCGAAATATTTTAGGAATTGAGACTCGTCAATATCATTAAATATATCAACTTCTCCAATATCTTTTGGTAAGATAAATCTCATTTTTCCATTACGTACTTTCTTATCTCCCATAAGTATTGAAAGTACTTTATTTTTTTTAATTTTTGGTATTTGTATTGGTAGACCATAGCTTTCAATAAGATGATCTTGCCTTAAAGAATTCTCTTTTGACCACAAATTCTTTTCAGTAGCAATATCTCCTGCAATTTTCATTCCAATTGATATTGCTTCGCCATGTAGATACTCTCCATATCCACACAAATTTTCTATTACGTGACCAAAGGAATGACCATAATTTAATATTGCGCGAATTCCATTTTCCTTCTCGTCTTCAGAAACTATACACGCCTTTGTTTGGATTGAATTATTGATTATTTGTATTAAAGATTGATTCTCAAGATTGAGTATTTTATTTCTATTCTTATCATTTTCCAAGTATTCAAAAAGTACTTTGTCTTTTATAATTCCGTATTTGATAACTTCTGCAATGCCAGCCTTAAATTCTCTGGATGGCAAAGTTATTAGAGTTTCGGGATCAATATAAACTGCTTTTGGTTGATAAAAGGCTCCTATTAAATTTTTACCATTAGGATGATTTACAGCTGTTTTACCTCCTACAGATGAATCAACCATAGATAATAATGTAGTAGGAATCTGAATATATTCAATACCTCTTAACCACGTTGCGGCAGCAAAGCCAGTAACATCTCCCACAATCCCTCCCCCAAGAGCGATCATTAGAGAATTTCTTTCTAAACCAAATTCGAAAGCGGTATTATATATATCACTTAAACTGGCTAAATTTTTAAAAGATTCTCCCGCTTTAATATTAAATATATTGGCACTGAAATTATATTTTTTTAAACTATTAATAACTTGTTCACCAAATAAGTTTGAAATTTCTTTATTAGAAATTATTAGTATTTTTCTATCTTTATTAATCCCGATTCCATCAAGTTCTTTTCCAATACTATTAATTATTCCTTCTTTAATTGAAACTTCGTATGAATTATTATTTAGAGGGACTAGAATTTTTTTCTTATTCACAATAAATATCCTTGGAAAAATTTTTTATTAATATTTAAATTTATTTTTATTTATTCTAACCTTATCCTGACTTAAAACTTAGTTTAAAATAATCAGTTGTTAAGAATTAAAAATCATAATAAGATCATCATATGAATCAAAAAAGAAATATAGAAAATATAAAGAAAAATTATTCACTAGGAATAATAGGAGGTGGTCAATTAGCTTTAATGCTTACTGAAGCGGCAACAAACAGAGGAATAAAAGTTTGTGTTCAAACTAAATCTTCCAATGATCCAGCAAGTTTAAAAGCAGATCATATAATTGTAGCTGATCCCTTAAAGGTAAAAGGAAACAAGGATTTAATTAAAGAGTGCGAAAAAATTATTTTTGAAAATGAATGGATTCAAATAGAAAAATTAAATTTAATTGATTCTAAAAATATTTTTGTTCCAAGTCTTGAATCAATTCAACCTCTGGTTGATAGAATTTCTCAAAAAAAATTAATAGAGAGGATGAATCTCCCATCGCCAGAATGGATATCAATAGATGAATTTAAAAGTCTTGATGATGAAAAAATTAAGGAATGGAATTTTCCTCTTATGGTTAAATCTTATAAAGGAGGATATGACGGTAAAGGAAATAAAAAAATCAATAGTAAAGATGATTTAAATTCATTTTTGGTTGAAGCTAATTCAGATGATTGGTTAATTGAAGAATGGGTAGATTATAAAAATGAGTTTGCTTTGGTTGGATCAAGAGATTTTGATGGCACAATAAGATTCTTTCCAATTGTTGAAACATTTCAAAAAAACAACGTTTGTGATTGGGTTCTTTCGCCAGCTGAAGTTAGTTATGATTTGAAAACTTTTGCAATTAATATTTTCTCCTCAATAGTAAACGAACTTAATTATGTGGGAGTAATGGCAATAGAATTTTTTTATGGCGATAATGGACTATTAATTAATGAAATAGCCCCTAGAACTCATAATTCTGCTCATTTTTCTATAGAAGCTTGTTCTTCAAGTCAATTCGATCAATATATTTGTATATCTTCAGGTATAAATCCTCCAGAAATAAATATGCATGTCCAAGGATCTTTAATGATAAATTTACTAGGCTTGAAAAAAAAATTCCCTTTGTCACTGGAAAAAAGGATAGAGTTATTATCTCAAATTAAAGGTTCTAATCTTCATTGGTATGGAAAATCTAAAGAAAGTGTCGGAAGGAAAATGGCTCATATAACTTTTTTGCTTAATGAAAAGAATCATTTAAAAAGAGTAGAAAAATCCAAAGAATTATTAACTAAGGTAAGAGAGATTTGGCCATCTCCAAATGACTAAAGAAATAAGTTAAGATTGAAGTACTGGATCTTTGGTCAAGTCCTTCTTTATGTGCTCTGATCTGACTCTTTTTCGACTCGAGGAGACTGTCGTGATGTAGACGTAAACCAATCCTGTAATTGGAAACGAAAGCTCACTTTGACTCCTCTTCTGGCTTTTCCAGGTCGATGCATCAGAGGACTGGCGGGGATTCGGTGATACCTATCAGATAGCTTGCTAAAACACGCTTTTGATAGGTATTTTTTTATAAATTTGGGGTGCAGGACAATACTTCAATACCAAATGCAGGCCCATTTTAGGGACTGATAACATGATTTAGTTATTACTGGAAAAATAGATCGCGAAAAAATAAATTCCAAAAAAAAGAAATTTTAAAAATGAAGAAATTTAAAAAGAAGTTAATTTTTACTCTTATGACTTTGTTCAGAATAAATATTTTTTTGATAGTGATTGTAAAGATCAATTTCTTCTTGATCATCACTCGCCAGATCAAGATTAAGTCTTGCTAAAAGCATTATTCTTTGTTCCCTGAAGTGCGAAATGGACATTACTTTTATTTACCTTTCAAAATAATTAATATTGGCAAACCTACCAACATTAATACTCCATCAAATAATAAAAAAGTGTTTAGGTTCATTAAATTAAATCCTTATTTTAACTCCCTTAATGCAGTAATGAGCAGTCCACCTACTAATCCTAGATTCATAAGTACTGCTTGTTGATGAAAAGGAAATACATGAAAAATTATTGTTGTTGGAATAAGAAAAAGTAATAAAAAAGCTGAACCAATTTTTTGATCTCCTCCGAAGATAAAAAATCCAGAACCTAAGCTAAGACAAATGATTGCTCCAACTAAAAGGATAGATGCGATAGGTTCGGTAATACCTTTTGAAGATATGTATTCGACTGTTCTCCCGAAACCTGTAATTTTTCCTGGGATGGCTGATACGAATATTGCTGAGATTGCTACTCTTGCTAAAAAATCTAATGAAGTTTTAACACCTTTATTTTTAAAAATAACATTTTTCATGTTTTTATAATAAAAAAGAATTATCTGTTTTTAGACTTTCTATCAACAAGATATTTTTTATTGTGAGAGTAAATGAACAGTTTAATTAATCCTTTAGCACTTGGAAAAGTGTTAAATAGGTACAATTTAACTCCGCAAAACAAACGGCAAGTGGTTTTAATGTCTAAACGGAAAACCGCAACTTGGTCAGCTATACATAGACTTGCAAGACAACTAGAATTTAAACAGTCAGTAGCAGATCAACAGCATCAACAACAGAAGTAACGATGGAATTATTTACCACTTCACCTACTACAGCTTTAGAACCAAAGACAAAAAAAACAAAATATCCTGAAGCTCGAGTAATAGTTTTAAATGATAATTTTAATACTTTTGAACATGTATCAAATTGCTTATTAGCAATCATCCCAGGAATGAGTGAAAAAAGATCATGGGATCTTGCTATCAGAGTAGATAAGTCAGGTTTTGCGGAAGTATGGAGAGGAAATCTTGAACAGGCAGAGCTTTATCATGAGCAACTTGTCAGTAAAGGTTTAACTATGGCTCCAATTGAAAAAAATTAAAATTTAAATACTTGACGTTTTACAAAGACGTATTTATATTAGTAATACATTTGTACTATAAATTAATGACTCTAGGAGGAGCAAATGTTTGGACTAATTTTTCTTATGGTTATCATAATGAGTCCCCAAGTGGTTGGCTACTTAACCCTGAGCGCAGCAGACTAATTTTATTTGCAAGAAATAAAAAATCTGCAAGAAATAATCTAAAGATTTTTGCTTATACATATTATACAAATGATCTTGGTGAACCTTCTGCAATCAAATCTGCAAGTCAAATGTCTTTGGATGATGCATGGGATAAATGGCATGACCTTCAATTAGAAGGTTGGACTTTTGAAGAACTTGAATTACCTGAATGAGTATGATTAACTTAAACCCAATCAAAAAGAATTTATAAAAAATAAATAGAAAAGTATCTTTTCAAATTCCATCAAAACATTAGTAAATTATTTTTAGCGGAATAGAATTTTATCTTGATCAAAAATGGAGAAGCTACTTACAGAAGCTTGTTTTTAGTAAAATTAGAAAATCTAAGTGAAAAATAGTATATGTTTCATATCAATACTTCAGATAATTTTCGGAAATTATTACGTAATCATTCGAACTTGCCATCTATCAACTATTAATTTTTAGAAATAAGCACTTAAACAAAGAATATAGATTTTGGAGATAAATAGTATGATATTAAAATTTCAAGCTGCTTTAAAGTTAATCCTTTCCTAATATTAGATTACTATAAGTATTACTATAAAAAAGATTAATTATATAAATCCAGGAATTATCCCCCCAAAAAACCGGTAATTCACTACTAATGCTAATAATCCAACCATGGCTAATCTGCCATTTGTTATTTCAGCATTTTTCCAATAATTTTTCCTTGATTTGTTCATTTTAATATTAGCTTGAACGGTTGATGAATTTGAGTCAAATGGCTCTTGCATCCTTTTTAAGGCGTACAAGGTGAATTGAAAAGTTATAACTATAACAACGATAATGAAACCAGTAAGTGGATCCATACTATTAAACTATTCCAGGAATGATTTGACCAGTTGTTAAATAAGCTCCAACTGCTGCTATAAAGCCAACCATAGCAAATCGACCGTTAAGCTGTTCAGCCACAACTTTTTCTTTTTCGATCTTTTTAATTTTTGACATTTTGGTTATCTATTTATTAACTAATGTAACACAAATATTAATTTTTGTAATAAAAATACACTTTTTTTGGAAAAATTCCACCTATAAAAACATAAATGTTACATTTATGTAAATAAATTATTGATTTCACTTTTGTTTTTAGGAGCTAGGCTTCGACCTGATCTCAATTGGAAGAATTTGGTAATTATTTTTTATTTACATCAGGAAGGTAAAATTTGTTTCCTAACGTATAGCCAATAGACATTAATACTAAACCTATAAGTTGTGGTAGATGTGCATTTGCTAATGAGATTTTATCCATTTTTAGATTTAATTAATTATTTATAATAAGAAATAATTTTTTATTCTGTAGGCCTCAAAAAATTATGTAGATAGTTCTTTATTTAATTAGTCTATTTCGCCCGATTTTTTTAGAGAATTAACAATCCTCTCCTTTTCAGTTTTGAGATTTTCCAATGCAGATTTAGTAAATTGTTCTTTTGCTTCAAATTTAGCTGATCGTATTATTTTTTTATTAGGCAATTTCTTACCTGGCTCTGAGTTCATTTTAAATTTACTTCTTGGTGAATATTAAAAGATTGAATTTTTTATTAAAGTATGATTTTTTACAAAAAGGTAGTTAATAATATTTATTTACAAAAATATTTTTTAGATCTATCTAATTATTTAAATTGTGTTTTACCTTCTGATGATTTTTTTAGATTGTAAACTTGAGATTTTTTTTGGAATAAATCATTTCTTTGATCAATCTTTTGGGAGTCTCAACCAACCACTCGTCCAAGTTGAGTTTAAAGTTGTCCAAGAAATTCTAATAAGATCTTTTTTATTTTTTGTTGGAAATAGATCTACCCATCTTTTGTCAGATTTGCCTCCATAGGACTTTACTTGATAATGACGATTACCATTTATTGTTTTTGGTGCTGTCCAGCAATTAGTAGGAGGCCATTTCATTTGAAAAGAATTAACTAAATAATAGATTTTACTAAGATAAGAGATTTATAGACTGCTATTGCCTGTTAGAACTAAACCATAGTATGCAACAGTTCCCAGAATCAATACTATACCCAATATGCGAATAATCATTTTTAACTAAAATCTAACTTTTGAATAATATTAAATAAAAACCAATGAGTAAAATAATTGTATTAATTTTTAATTAGATTCTTTAAAACCGTCTTTAATTATTTAATATTTTTTTTGTGATTTCTAGCTAATGCATGGCATGATTCTGGATGCCACTCATTTTGGATTCTTCCAATGAAATCGTAAATAAAAGTATCAGGACATTCTGTTACTTCTTGCAGTTCAGAAAGTTCTTCTTTAATAAATTCATAAACACTTGAAATTATTCCAACATTTTGTTCATTTGAGGGTTCCCAGATCTTAACTTCTTTTTTCATTTAATTTTTTAGGTTGTTTCTAAGCTTCTACAATATCGTAATAATTAATATCTTCATAATCAGCATCTGAACAGCATATATCTCCATAAATTTTATCTAATAAATCATATGCATCTGCATAATTTGAAAAAGTTTGAGAGGTCACATCATCTTCTTTTCCGTCAATTCTTACAATTTTATAAATCATTAAATTTAATTATTTTTAAATCATCTAATAGAGTTATCTTAAAGCTTAAAATTTTTTTTAAGAATTTTTGGGTAAAGTTTTCCAATTTTATCTTTTTGCTTTTCTAATTTCTTTTTTTCATAATTTTCTGACAAAATTCTTCTAATAAGTAATTGTGGGATTAGCCATATCAATGCTATTGCAATAGCCATAAAAGCAGGATTTCTCCATGTAAGTCTTATAACTTCTTGAGTAACTTCTTGATTTAAAATCTCCATAAATTAATCTTCAGAAAGTAGTTTGTTTTTGGGAAATTTATCTTTAATTTTTAAAAGATATTCTTGTAAATTTTCTTTTTTGTCTGAACACATCTTTTCTAAGGACCTTTCCATGAATTGGTTTAAACCTTTACCTTCTAATCCTAATGATTTTGTACCTGATGCATACATCATTACTAATAAAACTTTTGCTTCGTTCTCAGTCATCCAAGTGTGAGATGCTATTAATCTATAAATTCTGTCTAATGGTCTTTTACTTTCTGACATTCGTGAATTATAGCTAAAAATTTTCAATTTCTTATTAAATTACCGATCTAGATTTTATTTTTAAGGCTTATAAAATTATAATGTTAAAAATTCTATAAAAATATGTCTACTTTCCTTATTACAGGTTCAAATAGAGGGATTGGATTGGAATTATGCAAACAACTTTTTGAGAGAGGAGATGAAGTAATAGCAACATGTAGAGAGGCTTCATTAGAGTTAAAGAACTTAGGTATAAGAATTGAAGAAGATGTAGACATCTCTTCAGAAGATTCAATAAACAATTTGAAGCAAAAATTATTAGGGGTCGAACTAGATTGTTTAATTAATAATGCCGGTATTTATGAATTTAATTCGATTGATGATTTGGATCAGCAAAGTATCATTCGTCAATTTGTAGTAAATGCTTTAAGTCCACTTTCTTTCACTAAATCACTGAAAAGTTTCTTTAAAAACTCTTCAAAGATTGCTTTTATCACTAGTCGAATGGGATCTATTGGTGATAATTCATCAGGTAGTTCCTATGGCTACAGGATGTCTAAAGTGGCATTATCAATGGCAGCGAAATCACTTTCAAGAGATTTGTTAAAAGAAGAAATTTATGTTGCTATTTTGCATCCAGGATTAGTAAGTACTCGCATGACTGGATTTACAAAATGCGGAATATCTACAGAAGAATCTGCAAATGGACTAATAAAACGTATCGACTCTCTTAATAAAAATAATACCGGTACATTTTGGCATACTAATGGTGAGATTTTACCTTGGTAGATTTAACTGAAAAGCTCTTACTTACATTCTATAAAAATTTGATTTGTTAAAAAAGTTTTAAATTTTAATTAATTTAGTTTCTTTATTTAATCATCTTGGTTATGTTAGGAAAAATATTAGTAAAGGAGGTGATTCATTGTCGTATCTACCGAAAATTACGGTTACGAAAGAGGCCGTGAAATCAGTATCTACAACCTGTTCATTGGCCTCTTATTCTTTAATAAAGAAGAAAGGTTTTATTATTAATAGATTTATATAGAAAAATCTAAATATCAATAAAAGCTCTGTTACTCTAAAAGTTACAGAGCTTTTTTATTTTTTGCTTAGTAAATTAAAAAGCCAATTTATTAATAGTTTTCTTTTTAATATTGTTTTTCCCTCAAATTTTGCATCTTCCTCCCTTAGAATTACCTGACCCTTTGGTCCTAATCCTTTGTTTATAAATAATTTATCCTCATTTATCCATCTTTCGGTCATTTCTTGACTTGACTCGATGTGGAATTGTAATCCGTAGGCAAAATCCCCAATCTTAAAGAATTGCTCTTTACAACGTTTACTACTAGCAATAAGCTCTGCGTTTTTTGGTAATAAAATTCTATCGCCATGCCAATGCAGGACATGAAAAGGAGTTTCACAAAATTTGTTTAAGTCATTGACTGATTGATTAAAAAAAACTGGAGACCATCCAATTTCTGGCAAAGGTTTAGGGGGTAAGCCAAATTTTAAAGTTTCAACATCCCCTCCTGCTGCGTTTGCTAATAACTGCGCTCCTAAACAAACCCCAATAATACGTGTCTTTTTTTTTAATTCTGACTTTATGAAATCGCTCTCAGATTTTAGCCATGGATATTTTAAGCTTCCAATGTCTTTGACGCCCATTGGTCCACCCATTATTAAAAGTAAATCGTCTTTATTAGTTTTAGGAAGTCCATCTCCAAGGTCTAGGCGAATGATTTCTATATTCATTTCTCTTTCTTTGGCTATCTGACTAAAAAGCCCTGGTCCTTCAATTTCCAAATGCTGTAAAACTAATAGACGTTTCATTTGTAGTTTTTATTTAGGGCTCATTTAACAATTTTTTATTTTGGAAATAAAGATAAGTGAATTAAAATCATTTATTTATTTTTTTTTCCAAAATATATCAAAGCCAGGAATCAAATTGTACTCACGATTGCTATTAAGTACCAACCTGATGATGAGTTGCTGGAAATTTCTGACATTTATTATGAGGATTTATCTGAAGAAATAATTTCGGAAAAAATTAATAATGAGGCTAATAAAAATATCAAAAGTATGTACGTGATGTTCATTTATAGAAATATACTGACTATAAGAAAAATAATTCCAATAACTACTGCAATTATTGCCCCATCAACTAATAAGTCTTTCCATGTGTAACTTTTTAACATCTTTATTTTATCTTCCTCACTCATTAAATTCTTTAACCATGACCAATCCAAAAGTTGTGTCAAAGCTATAGCAAATACAAAATGTCCTACCAAAATACCAATTAAGTCAATACGAGAAATTTCTCTTGTAAAACTTGTGATACTAAAATATTCCACTATTTTTTATCTTTATTAGAAAGGGCACCGCCTTCATCCTGATATTTTTCCCAAGCTTCACTTATCTTTTCTTTTGAAAAACTTTGTTTACTTTCCTGGAATTTGTCTTTTAAGTTATTAAAACTATTCGAAAGTTCTTTTTTTGTTGGCTCATCCAGAAAGTTTGAAGTGAGTTTCCACAGATACCAACTACTTGCTGCAAGTAAAATTAAACCTAATAATTGCATATACTTTATTTTTTTTATATTTTACAACTATTTAAATAGAACTGATATAGACGAACTAATTAAAATTAAAAATTAATTAAAAAATTTTTTTTGAAATCTAATTTTAAAACTTCAACCAGTGAAAAAAGATTCTTTCTAAGAGCCATATTGATAATCCCCCTTCAATAAAAGCAAGCCAATACATTCCATAATCTGAAAACCCCATCTGTTCTTTAACTGTACTAATTAACCTTTTATGAGCTTGAATGAGATCCTTCATTTATTTATTTTTTAAGAGTTAAAATCTTTGAATCTCTTCAATTAAGAATCCTTTTCCGTAGCAGCAGAGACAAGTCCTTGCTTCGTCTAAAGATGTTCTTAAATAACCTACACCATTGCATTTGATACAATTAGTTTTAGTTTTTGAATAGATTTTAGATTTGAGTTTAGCAGCTTTATTCAAATATGAAACAGTCTCTTTACGGCCATTTGCATTATCTGCTTTGTTTAAAAGTTTTTTATAATTTACTTTTAATTCTTTAATAGACATGGATTTGGTTAAAGATTGAACCTAGTTGAGTTGTTGAATTTGAGAAAAATATCCAATATTTTCTTAAATATTCGTAAAAAATTATATTTCTCTAATCTCGAAATGAGATTTTTACAATATAACGAAGAATAATTGCTATCGTTATGATCTTGAACCTTAATATTTATTATTTAATAGAAAATTCATATTCTTAAATTTATCTCTTAATTTAATCTAAGAATAAAACAAAGAATATGTTTGATTTGCATCAGAGTTAATTATTTGAATATTATTTCAATGACTTAATAGGTAATTATTTATTTATAAGTTATCAGTTTTAAGAGGGTCTGTATGAACCACCTGGTCTTTTAAGGCTTTTAAATAAATGATCATTTTCTTTAGTAAGAATATCAAGACTAGATTTCTTAAACTCCTTTTGGGTATCAGATGATAGGTTTTTTTGAATTATTTTATCCGTCATAAAAATTTAAATCCCTAAAAAACAAAACTTGATGTTATCGTCATAAGAAAAAATCCGCGTGTCATTTTTTACAAAAAAAACTTATATTTTCTTTCGCACATAGAAAATTGAATTTAATCTACAACTTGTGGAAAAACCTGTTGAAAAAGGGTTAAAAAGTGGATAACTCGTCGGGATCATGGTCAAAACTAGGTTTTTTGGCATATTTTCTGAGTATT
>JAOOLH010000019.1 GCA_028408675.1 Prochlorococcus sp. AH-716-K03
ATAGTTTGACTTACAGGAATGTTGTCAATGAAATGTTCTCCATTAATTGTTAACCTTTTACCCTCTATAAAAGCTGGAATATGAAAAGTTGCATCAAAGGGTCCCAGACAATCATTTATGATTTTAGGCTCTAAAAAGTTATGTCCTCTAAGAGTCGAATCCCCTCTACTTACAAAAACAAATTCTTCTTCTTTGTATAACCCTTTGGATATGACTTTTTTAAGAGATTTACAAATTTCTTCTAATCTTAATTTTGCATTATTTTCTGAAAGTGACCTGGTATTTGCCAAAATAAAAAACAAATTAGATTTACTTTCAAATCCTTTCAGCAACGTAGAGTAATCCCACTTCAATAGCAACAAACAATTATTGACAGTTTGTGAACCCGTTGGATCATCATCGATAACTATAACCTTCATAATAAAAGTTAATCAGTTAAAAGAACTTATTTGGATTGAAGCATCCAATTTTTGGAAAGCATATGGAGGAATTACAAGTTTTTTAAACCCATCAATTAAAGAATTTCTAGGACTAGTCCACGGTTCAAGACATATCATTTTTCTTGGTGGATCACTCCAGATTACACCCAAATCAAATGGTGAAGGATTAATCAAAGTAACTTTTCTTTTTAAAAAATTATCTCTAAATGAACTTTTACCAGATGTATACATCAATAAGTCAATTCCATTACTAATTTTTTTTAACTCATCAAAAGTATTTCTTAAGGAATTAGTTTTTTGGTCCTGGCAGTTAAGCGAATAATCAACAAAATCTAAGTTCTTCAAATCTGAAATATTAAAATATGGATGCAATCCAAAATTTACTGGCATTTCATTTTTAGTTTTGTTGTGTATGCAAATTTTAAATTGTAAAGAATTAATTTTTAAAAATACATCAATTGATAGCTCAAATTTATATGGAAAAAATATTTTAGTTTTTTTTGAATCTTTTAAATTTAAACTTAGAGAATTTTTTTTATTATTCAAACTATATGACCATTGTAAATCCCTTGCAAAACCATGTTGGTTTAATTGCAAATAACTTTTCCCAAATAAAGAACTTGAGGTTTCTAGATTTCCACAAATGGGGAACAGAATAGGAATACCTCCCCTAATACTTTTTGTCTTATCAATAAATCTTTTTTCATCAAAATACAGAATTTCTTCTCCATCAGAGACCCAGTTTGTTATTACACCTCCCCTATCAGGGCAAAATTTAAGATAATTATTTTTGTCCAATTCAAAAATATAAATATTTTTATCTTTATTAATTTGCACAAGAAATATCTAAATGGAATCAATCCAATTCAGTATATGCCCATTGACTATGTCTGGAATTTCATCGTGGGGACAATGACCCGCATCTAAAATGATTTCTGTTGTATTTTTTGGCGTAAATTTTTTATAGAGATTTCTTTTTTTTGGAGTATTCATCCATGGATCTTTACCACCCCAAAGCAATAATAAAGGTGAATCAAGTTTTGAAAATAGCTGATCTAAAGGTAATCCCTGGGGACCAGATGGATTAAATACACTTCTAAAAACATTAAAAGCTCCATAATCTAATGATGGATTTCTTATTGAATTCACTAAAAAATCATCAACATTCTTTTTATCAACGTATACTTGATTTAAAGTTTTTTTTATATTTTTAGGATTTCTCATATTTTCAAAAATTAAACGTTGTAGAACTATATTTTTCAGAAATATCCCTGCCACAGTTTCAATTGAGGTCTGAAGCATATTTTTTTTTATTGTTTTTTCTTCACTAAAGTAACCCGCAGCATTAAGTAAAATGACTCCTGCAGAAAGTTGATTTAGTTCGGCTCCAGCAGCTAATGCTGCATAACCACCTAAAGAGTTTCCGACTATAACTGTAGGTTTTTTAATTTTTTCTTTTACATATGCAATAACTTGATCTTTCCACAAAGATCCTGAATACTCTACATCTTCAGGCTTAGGGCTTTTCCCAAAACCTAAAAGATCAATTGCATGGACTTCATACTTTTTACTCAAAATGGGTATATTAAAACGCCAATGATCAGTAGAGGCTCCAAAACCATGTATTAGTAAGATTGCATAATCTTTAGATAAATTATCTTCCTCAGGCTTAGAAGAAACCGTATGTATTGGATAATTTAAAAAGTTCCAAGAAAAATTCACATCATTTTTTACTAATAAGGATTTGTCCATTTATCAAATTATTGTACTTAACGATTCTAATAAAATTATTTCCTAAAGAAGACCTACAGGATCAGCGGCAACATCATCTGAAATCTTATTATCACCACCAGGGGGCTTATCTTTCAAAACAATTCTCAACAGAACAGGGGCTAGGAATGTTGTACCAATTACCATTAGTAAAATCGCAGCTTCGAGAGAGGGAGTTAAAAGCTTCGCGCTTGTACCTAAACCAAGAAAAATTAATCCTACTTCTCCTCTAGGCATCATTCCTAAGCCAACAACTAATCTATTTGTTGGCTTATCACTTGAAAAAACCCATCCAGCAGCAATTTTTCCGACAATAGCTACTACTAATAAAAATCCTGCAACTACAAGCGCAGATCTACTTGAAGGATCTAATGGATTAATAACTGATAAATCCATACCAGCGCCTACCAATACAAAAAAGATAGTTGCGAATAATGAAACTAATGGCAAAACTGATTGTTGAATTGCATGGTTATTTTTAGAACTGCTAAGAATTAATCCAGCTGCAAAAGCACCTAATGCTGCTTCTAATCCTATTGCTGTTGCTACAAAACAACATAAAACAAGTATCACAAAAGATGCTACTACCACGGCCCCTGGAGCTTTTAACCTATCAAGAAGCCAGTCAAATCCAGGCGCTGCTGTACGACTTAATGCAATAGCAGCAATTACAAATACTACAGCTGCAGCAACTAATTTAACTATAGGAGCGATTTCTAATGAACCTCCCGCAGCTAAAGCAACTACAACCGCGAGAATAACAATACCTAAAATATCGTCTAAAACTGCGGCACCAATAACAATTTGACCTTCCCTAGTCTTCAAATATCCTAATTCGCCAAAAACACTTGCAGTAATACCAATACTTGTAGCAGTCATTGATGCTCCTGCAAAAACTGCAGGAATAAGATCCACCTGAAAAATAAACATTAATCCAAGAGTACCAAAAGCAAAAGGCAAAATTACACCTGCCATCGCGACAGTAAAAGCTTGTGCACCAACTGCAACTAATTCCTCCAATTCACTTTCTAATCCCGTTAAAAATAGAAGTGCATATAACCCAAGTGTTGCAACAGCTTGGAGGGATGGGAAACTTTCAAAATAAACATCAGGTACTACCTCAGGCGGAATTGATGCTAGCGAGCTAATAACATTAACTAATCCTTGATTTAATTCAGTATGAGCTGATGGTGGTATTAATAGATGAAAACCAGATGCACCTATAACAACCCCTGCCAAGAGCTCTCCCACAATTGTAGGTAAACTTAGTCTTACTAAAACTTCTGCTAATGCTCTAGCAGCTAAAAATATTAATAGAAATCTAATGACTCCGATGAGTGTCTCAGCAACTTCTAAATCATGTGCACTTAATTCAGCAAGTAAAGGATACATTTCAAATGCGAGGTAAATTAAACTATCTAATTGGAAGATAGTTTATGGAGGGCCCACTTTACGAAGTATGTAAAAAAAAGCAAAAATACTCAACAAGTGTGGATCTGAAGTTACAACAAAGAATTTTTTTAAAAAGTGGCTATTGTCATATATATGTCAAATCCGATGAACACCAACGAACCCTTTGATCTACGTTTGCCTACTCCAGGTTGCTATCTAGATCCAGAGAAAGCTGGCATGGATTCTGATGCCCTGTTCAAGGGTATGACAGCACACTTGTTTTTTACTCTTGGGAAATTAGCTACTTCTGCAAGTCCTCATGATTTGTATATGGCGCTTAGTTACTCAGTAAAAGATAGGTTAATGACAAGATATTTAGCTAGTCAAGAAGTAATAAGAAAAAAACCTCAAAAAACAGTAGCTTACTTATCAGCTGAATTTTTAATAGGTCCCCAATTAAGTAATAATTTATTAAATCTTGGAATAACACAAGAAGCAGAAGATGCGCTTAAAAGGTTTGGGATAGATTCACTATCATCAATTCTTGAAGTAGAAGAAGAGCCAGGATTAGGAAATGGAGGTCTCGGTAGACTTGCTGCTTGTTATATGGAATCTTTAGCATCCTTACAAGTTCCTGCTGTTGGTTACGGGATTAGATATGAATTCGGAATATTTAACCAATTGATAAGAGATGGCTGGCAAGTTGAGGTTACTGATAAATGGCTTAAAGGCGGATGGCCATGGGAATTACCTCAACCTGACGAATCATGTTTTGTTGGTTTTGGAGGCCGAACTGAAAGTTATAGAGATGACAAAGGTAATTATCGGTCAAGATGGGTTCCTTCAGAGCATGCAATTGGCGTTCCTCATGATGTTCCAGTTTTAGGTTACAGAGTGAATACATGTGACAGATTAAGATTATGGAGAGCTGATGCCACAGAAAGTTTTGATTTTTATGCCTTCAATATTGGTGATTATTATGGTGCAGTTGAAGAAAAAGTAGCTTCTGAAACCTTATCAAAAGTGCTCTATCCAAATGATGGAACTGATGAAGGTAGAAGATTAAGACTCAAACAACAACATTTCTTTGTCAGTTGTTCGCTTCAAGATATGTTGAGAAGTCTTGAAAAAAGATCTATTCCAATAACAGAATTTGCGAAACATTGGACTGTTCAACTAAATGATACTCATCCAGCAATTGCAGTTGCTGAATTAATGCGCCTACTAATTGATCAATATCAAGTTGGTTGGGACAATGCATGGAATATAACTACATCATCAGTAGCATATACAAACCACACATTGCTTCCTGAAGCTCTGGAAAAATGGGATTTAGGTCTATTTAATGATTTACTTCCTCGTCATTTAGAAATAATTTATGAAATAAATTGGAGATTTTTGCAACAATTAAGACTTCGTTATCCAGGCAATGACAAGATTTTACAAAAATTATCGATTATTGATGAAGAAGGTTCCAAATCTGTGAGAATGGCTCATTTAGCTACTATTGGAGCTCATCATATCAATGGAGTCGCTACACTTCATTCTGATCTAATCAAAAGGCAACTTCTTCCTGAATTTGCCGATCTCTGGCCTGAAAAATTTACGAATGTAACAAATGGAGTAACCCCTAGAAGATGGGTTGCATTAGCAAATCCATCTCTATCTAATTTGTTAGAAAAAGAAGTTGGTCCAGATTGGATAACCAATATGGATCTTTTAAAAAATTTGGAGAAGAAAAAAGATAATGCAAATTTCCTTGAGAAATTCGAAGAAACTAAATTACTTGGTAAACGAAAACTAGCTAGTTTTATTCATTCGAAAACTGGAATACTTGTTGATCCCTCAAGTCTTTTTGATGTACAAGTAAAAAGAATCCATCAATACAAAAGACAACATTTAAATGCTCTGCAAATTATTGCGCAGTATTTAAGAATTAAGAATGGTACTAACAAATATAAAGCCCCTAGAACAGTAATTTTTGGAGGAAAAGCAGCCCCAGGTTATTTTATGGCCAAACTAATGATTAGATTTATTAATGGCATCGCAGATGTAGTTAATTCTGATCCTGATATGGATGGACTTTTAAGAGTAGTTTTCCTGCCTGACTATAACGTCAAGCTTGGAGAAATTGTTTATCCAGCAACAGATCTTTCTGAACAAATTTCTACTGCAGGAAAAGAGGCATCAGGTACAGGAAATATGAAATTCGCAATGAATGGAGCTTTAACTATTGGAACACTTGATGGTGCTAATGTGGAGTTGAGGGATCTTGTAAAAAAAGAAAATTTCTTCCTTTTTGGAAATACTGAAAGTGAAATAATGAAATTAAAAAATAATGGGTATTCTCCCAAAACATTCATTAACAAATGTCCAGAGTTAAAAGAAGTAATTCGTTTAATAGAAATAGGTCATTTTAGTAATGGAGATAAAGAATTATTCAAACCTTTATTAAATAGTTTGACTGGTCAAGATCCTTTTTTCGTAATGGCTGATTTTGAAGATTATTTAAATAAACAAGATGAAGTTAGTAACTGTTGGAATAACAAAAAAGCTTGGAATAAAATGGCTCTATTAAATACTGCCAGATCAGGATATTTTTCTTCAGACAGATCTATTAGAGAATATTGTAAATCTATTTGGAAAGTTTCACCTATGCCAGTTGAAATTACCTGTGATATTGAAGAGGTAACTAGTTAAAGTTATTTTTATCTGGTAAATCAGGTTTTTGATGAAATAATCTATTCAATATTAATCTATCAATATTAAGAGGATGAGGAGTTAGCTTTTTTGAAAGTTTCTTTAAATTTAGCTTCAACATTGTCAGAAACTTTGATATCAATAATTCTCTCCATTAATGCTTCAATCGAATACAAATAAGCGTTAACATTTTCAAGCTCTTCTAATTGAATCTTTAATTTCTCTATCTGAAATATATTGTTTTCTTCTATGGAATTTGATTGAGAATTTTTTTCTGATAATTACTTATGTAACTCTCCGGTAACCTTGCCACATAGGATTCTAAAACATTGGATGGATGCCCAATTTAATTCTTGATGCTGTTTAAAAGTAAGAAATTCTCGAATTAAATGATCATGCTCTTTATAGAATCTCTGAAAAACAAGACATTGTCATGATTCTTCTTCCAAAAGAATAAATAACTCTATTTATATCATTGCACTATTTAGGCAAAATTGTAGGGCCATCCAATAATTCGTCATTTTCATCAAGAGAATCTGGGCTATCAGGCAAAGGTATCTCAATACTAGTAACTAAAGTAATAACGTCTCTTAATCTCATAGAGTCAGCAAACCATCCCATTGCTTGTTCAGCATCTCCTCTCTTTTCAGCATCGTTTGCTTGATCTTCATGAGCCTCTGCTAATAGAGAAAGCCAACAAAGACATCTTGCTTGAACTATTGAAAGATCTAAATCACTAGGTTGAGATTTAGAAATCCTTTCATGCTCTTGTTGAATTAAGAGTTTTAAACGCATATCGTGCAGCTTAGCCATAAATGCTTTATTACTAAACACACGCTAGCTAGAGAGTTGTATATTTGCACGCATACTACATATAGTTTATTAACTTAAACGGGACTGGAGGGAGTCGAACCCACGACCTACGGTTTAGGAAACCGTTGCTCTATCCTACTGAGCTACAGCCCCAAGAGATGTTTTTTGGGGTAATAAGCATTATGCTTAATGAAAGCAGGAGAGGCAATCGCAAAATAGTTTTATTTTGGAAACAAAATAAAACTATTTTGAGGAAAGTCCGGGCTCCCATGTGGTCAGGCTTGCTGGGTAATTCCCAGTGCGGGTAACCGTGAGGAAAGTGCCACAGAAACATACCGCCTAATACTTTATGTATGGTAAGGGTGCAAGGGTGCGGTAAGAGCGCACCAGCAACATTGAGAAGTGTTGGCTAGGTAAACCCCGGCTGGGAGCAAGGCTTAGTGGATTAATGACCATTAAATAATCTACTTTATTAGCGCCGCTTGAGACTGTGAAGTAATTCCAGTCCTAGATAGATGATTGCCCATCTTAATTAAGATGAACAGAACCCGGCTTATGACCTGCTTTCCTAATTTATGAAAAAATTTAATTAATATGGATAACTTTCTTGATAACAAAAGAGTTAAACAAATTGTAGAGTTTTTAAATTCGCTAGATATAAGGTCAAACAGATTCGTTGAAATTATAAATTCAAGTGATCGATCTATAATTGGTACCTTTAATGAAGCATTAACACACTCCTCTTATAGCAAGGTAATAAACTATGAAAAATTAGAATTTTTTGGTGATGCTGTTCTCAGATTGTCAGCATCCGAATTTATAGATAATACATATAGTAATTTAAATGTTGGCAGAAGATCTGAGCTAAGATCTCTAATAGTTAGTGATGAATGGTTAACTAAATTAGGGGATAAAATATGCATAGAAAAAGTAATTAATATAGGTCCCAAAGCTATTAATGATGAAAATGCAAAAGATACAATAATTGCAGAAACTACTGAAGCATTAATCGGTGCAATATATAAATGTTTTAATTCAATTACAGAAGTAAATCTATGGCTAGATATTTTTTGGAAAAAAGATTCGGAATTATTTTTTAAAAAACCATATAAATTTAATGCTAAATCATCATTACAAGAATGGTGTCAAAGTAAGGGTTATGAATTGCCCATATACAAAATAAATGAGGTATCAAAAAGTCATGGTGATCCTAAAAGATTCTCTTGTGAAATTTTTCTTAATGGATCTAAAGAGGCATCTTGTTTTGGTAAATCTCATAAAAAAGCTGAAAAAAATGCTGCAAGTATTCTTATAGAAAAAATTTTTATTGAAGAGCAAAGTAATTCCTCAAACTAATTCTAAATTATTTAACTGAAAGGTTACAAGTTTATCCCAATTACCCCCTTCGAAAAGAACTGCTGCACTTTTATTAGTCACTCTTTGAACAAATCCTTTATAACCTCTATAAATAGAATTAACATCTTTAACTACTACTATAGAACCAGGAAGTATTGGTTTACTCGATAATTCCATTAAAATAATTTAACTTCAATAGCATGATAATTCATAATGAATGGTTAGTCGTTGGATTAATAACATCTCCTCATGGAATTAATGGAAAAATTAAGGTTAAGTCTCTTAGTGACTTTGAAGAAAGATTCACAAAACCTGGTAAACGATGGATACAAAAAGAAAAAGAAATACCTACAGAATTAGAACTTACCTCTGGATTTAAACAACCAGGAAAAGAATCTTTCATAATTTCATTCAAAGGAATAAATAATAGAAGCCAAGCAGAAAACCTAAAAACCTATAAAGTTCTTGTCAAGGCCAATGACATCCCAAAATTAAAAAAAGAAGAATTTCACTTGTCGGAACTAGTGAATTTAAAAGTTAAGATTTTAGAAAATAATCAATTAAAAATAATAGGAAAAGTTACAAATTTGCAAAATGAACATAATAATTTACTTGTAATTAAACTTTTAAAAAATAATAAAGAAGTTCTCGTACCGTTTGTTAAAGAAATTATTCCATTGGTAGATACAAAAAATAATTTTTTAATAATTAAACCTCCATCCGGTTTATTAGAACTGTGAATTCCTAGATATTTTTAGAATATTTACTCAACTGTTACACTTTTAGCTAGATTCCTTGGTTGATCAACATCCAGTCCTCTATGAGCGGCTATATGATAACTCAATAATTGAAGTGGGACTATAGCAAGCAAAGGTGAAATCCACTCATTAGTTGAAGGTATAGTCATTAAATAATCAAAAATTTCAGTACCTTTACATTCAGGGGCTACACCAATTAAGTAAGAATCTCTAGCTTTTGCTTCTTGGGCATTACTAATAACCTTATCAAAAACTTCTCCAGGAGTAGCAATGGAAATTACGGGTACTTTTTTATCTAATAAAGCTATTGGTCCATGCTTCATTTCTCCTGCAGGATAACCTGCCGCATGTATATAACTTATTTCTTTCAATTTTAATGCGCCTTCGAGTGCAATTGGATAATTTATGCCTCTTCCCAAAAAAATTACATCTTTAATATTAAAAAAATCATGTGCTAGTTTTTCAGATGATTGATTATGTTTTTCTAAAAGTTCTTCAACTAATGGAGGTAATTTAGTTAGCTCAGAAATTAATTGCCTAATATTTTTCTCACTTTGACTACCTTTAATTTGTGAAAATTTAATAGCTAATCCATAAAAAGATAGTAGTTGCGCAAAAAAAGTCTTAGTAGCAGCAACTCCAATTTCAATACCAGCACCAATATCAATAATATTTGTAATCTGTCTGCCAATCGAACTTTCAATTCTATTAGTTATTGCAACTAAATTTGGTTTATATTTTGCGTCTCCTATTGCAGATCTCCTTTTAATTTCCATATTTATAGCAGCAATAGTATCAGCAGTTTCTCCAGACTGGGTTACCCCGATTGTTAAGGTATTGGGTAGTAATGGAGGTGGAGAGTATCTGAATTCACTAGCATAAAAAACATTTGTTGGAATTCCTGAAAATTGTTCTAATAAAAAGCTCCCAACCATAGCTGCATGTTTACTTGTACCACAGGCAACAATCTCAATCCTTTCAATAGATTCAAAAAACGTCGTATCAAAGGAATATTTAATATCAAATTGACCAGTTTTTGAATCTTTTATTAAATATTTTTCTAACCAGTTTTTAGCAGTTTCAGGCTGATCATATATTTCTTTTAACATATAATGCCTGAAATGCTTCTTATCTAATACTTGTTCTGTAATTTGTAAAGGGATTGGATTTCGATATTGTCTCTCATTATCTGAGTCATAAATTTCTATTCCTAGCGGGGTTAAAAGAGCTATTTCATCATCTTCCAAAGGTAAAATTATTTTTGTAAAATTGGATATTGCTGGAGTATCACTTGCACATATAAATTCTCCTTCACCTAAACCAATTATTAAAGGTGCATGCCTTCTTGCTACTACTAATGAATCGGGAGCTCCAGCCCACAGAACTGCTAGAGCATAAGAGCCTTCTAAATCAGAAATTACATTTCTTACTGCTACTAATAAAGTTGAACCATTATTTTCGAGATTAAGTTTACTTAAAGCAAATAATTCTTTTTGAATTAGGTGAGGAATAACTTCTGTATCAGTATCAGAATTAAAAACAACTCCTTCTTTTTCTAACTTAATTTTTAATTCTTGATAATTTTCAATAATGCCATTTTGTACAACTGCAACTTGGCCAGAATTATCTATATGAGGATGTGCATTTTTAACCTCTGGTTTTCCGTGAGTTGCCCAGCGAGTATGACCTATTCCTACAGTGCCAGGGATATCAGTATCAACTAAATTGCTTATTAGGTTTTTAAGTTTTCCCTCTGACTTATTACATACTATACTTTTTGATTCAGAATTTATTACTGCTATTCCAGCAGAATCATATCCTCTATATTCAAGCTTTTCTAAACCATTAATAAGTAATGGTAATGCTTTTTTATAACCAGTAACAGCAACTATTCCGCACATACATAAATTTTATTTCAATTATATTGAAAAAAATTAAGTATTTTATAAAACATGGACTGTCTTAAAACTGCACTATAAAAATTAATAAGCTAAGCCCATACTTCTTGAAGTCTCATCACCTAAATAGACCCTAATACTTAAAAAATCTGTTGGGCATGCGGTTTCGCATCTTTTACAACCTACGCAATCTTCAGTCCTTGGAGATGAAGCGATTTGTCCAGCTTTACAGCCATCCCAAGGAACCATTTCCAAAACATCTAATGGGCAAGCCCTTACGCATTGAGTACATCCAATGCATGTGTCATAAATTTTAACTGCGTGTGACATGTAAAAATAGTCTTTGAGAACCTCGTAATATAATACTATTGTCTTACAAAGAAATTAAAAAAATTAAGATATGCTTCACTCTTGTTAACTCTAGGGCATAAAATCTTATAGATAATTAGTAAATCTAATAAAACTATGTCACAAGAAGAAATCCTCCAAAAAGTTTGCTCTATTGTTTCTGAGCAACTAAGTGTTGAATCAGGCGAAGTAAAAACTGACTCCAACTTTCAAAACGATTTAGGTGCAGACTCGCTAGACACTGTTGAGCTAGTTATGGCTCTTGAAGAAGCATTTGACATCGAGATACCTGATGAAGCGGCTGAAGGTATCGCAACAGTGGGAGATGCTGTTAAATTCATCGAAGAAAAAAAAGGTTAAATTAGGATGCCAAATTTCCATCGAGTAGTTATTACCGGTATCGGGGCAGTAACTCCAATTGGTAACAACATTGATGAATATTTACTCGGCCTACAAAAGGGGATAAATGGTGTCTCTGGTATTACTCTCTTTAATCCTGAACAACATCCCTGCAAATTTGCAGCAGAAGTTAAAAATCTTCAATCTGAAAATTTTATTGAACCTAAGGAATCAAAAAGGTGGGATCGCTTTTCTCAGTTTGGAGTCATAGCTGCAAAGCAAGCTTTCAATGATTCTGGACTTGAAATTACTGAAGCCAATGCATCAAGAATTGGAGTCATTATTGGATCTGGTGTCGGGGGCTTGTTAACAATGGAAAGCCAAGCACAAATATTGAGTCACAAAGGCCCAAGAAGAGTAAGCCCATTTACGGTTCCAATGATGATTCCAAACATGGCTACAGGACTTGCTGCTATTGCCTTGGGAGCAAAAGGTCCAAGCTCTGCTGTTTCTACAGCTTGCGCTGCTGGATCAAATGCTATTGGAGATTCTTTTAGAATATTACAACTTGGAAAAGCAGATGCAATGATTTGTGGAGGAGCTGAAGCAAGCATAACTCCTCTTGGAGTAGCAGGTTTTGCGAGCGCAAAAGCTCTTTCCTTTAGAAATGATAGCCCTGAAACTGCAAGCAGACCTTTTGATGCTGAGAGAGATGGATTTGTAATTGGAGAGGGATCAGGGATTCTTGTCCTTGAAACCCTTGAAAATGCAGAGCAAAGAGGCGCCAAAATTTATGCGGAAATTATTGGTTATGGAACAACTTGTGATGCCCACCATATTACATCTCCTTCACCAGGTGGAACCGGAGGATCAGCCGCAATAAAGCTTGCAATTGAAGATGGCTCCTTGAATATTGATCAAATAGATTACATAAATGCTCATGGGACTAGCACTTCAGCAAATGATAAAAATGAAACTTCTGCAATTAAATCTATTTTTAAAGACAGATCTTACCTTATTCCTGTAAGCTCTACTAAGTCGATGACTGGTCATCTCTTAGGAGGTTCTGGGGGTATAGAGGCTGTAGCTTGTATACTTTCTTTGACACATAATTTTATCCCTCCTACAATAAATTACGTCAATCCAGATCCAGATTGTGATCTTGATTATGTACCAATTAATGCTAGAGAAGCTAAAATTAGAGTTGCTCTTTCTAATTCATTCGGCTTTGGTGGTCACAATGTTTGCTTAGCATTTAGCAAGCTTGATTGATAAAAACCAATTCTGTATTCCAAACTTACCTTACTTAAAACAATGGTCGCTGCATCTGTTTCATTAGAATCACTATGTGTAAATAGTATAAGAATGCTAGCTGTAGATGCAGTTAATAAATCTAACAGTGGACATCCCGGCTTGCCAATGGGTTGTGCGCCTATGGGTTACGCATTATGGCATAACATTCTTAATCACAACCCTAATAATCCAAAGTGGTTTAATAGAGATCGCTTTGTATTATCAGCAGGTCATGGATGTATGTTGTTATATTCTCTCTTGCATTTAACAGGTTATAAATCAGTTTCAATTGAAGATTTAAAAGAATTTAGACAATGGGGGTCCAGAACACCTGGTCACCCAGAAACATTTGAAACTGAAGGAGTTGAAGTAACAGCAGGTCCTCTAGGAGCAGGTATCTCGAACGCAGTAGGTTTAGCAATAGCTGAAACCCACTTAGCAGCTAAATTCAACAAGCCAGATTTTAAGATTGTTGATCACTATACTTACGTCATTATGGGCGATGGCTGTAATCAAGAAGGTATAGCATCTGAAGCATGCTCACTAGCCGGACATCTTAAACTTGGAAAATTAATTGCGCTTTATGACGATAACCAAATAACGATTGATGGGAGAACTGATGTTTCTTTTACAGAAGATGTTTTAAAAAGATATGAAGCATATGGATGGCACGTGCAACATGTCGAAGATGGAAATCATGATGTTAAAGCAATTACTAATGCTATTGAAACTGCAAAATCTGTTAAAGATAAACCTTCTTTAATAAAAATCTCTACAACAATTGGATATGGATCTCCAAACAAGTCAGACACCGCAGGAATTCATGGAGCTGCTGTAGGAGAAGAAGAAGCTTTACTAACAAGAGAATTTTTAAATTGGGATTATCCTCCATTTGAAATCCCTCAAGAAGTATATACACAATTCAGAAAAGCGATTGCAAAAGGTGAAGACTCTGAAGAAAAATGGAAATTAAAATTTGAAGATTATCAAAAAACTTTTTCTTCGGAAGGTAAAGAATTAAAAAGAATGATTGAAGGCAAATTGCCAGACAACTGGGATTCAGACTTACCTTCTTATACTCCTGATGATAAAGGTTTAGCAACGAGAAAGCATTCTCAAATATGCTTAGGAGCTCTCGGACCTAACCTTCCTGAGTTAATAGGAGGTTCTGCAGATTTAACACACTCTAATTACACAGATATTAAAGGAGAAACTGGATCTTTTCAGGCACAATCGCCAGAAAAAAGATATTTGCATTTTGGAGTAAGAGAACACGCTATGGCTGCAATTTTAAATGGAATTGCATATCACAATAGTGGCTTAATACCTTATGGAGGTACTTTCCTTGTTTTTGCAGATTACATGAGAGGTTCAATGAGACTATCTGCTCTTAGTGAACTAGGTGTAATTTATGTCTTGACTCACGATTCAATTGGAGTAGGAGAAGATGGCCCAACGCATCAGCCTGTTGAAACAATTCCCTCCCTTCGAGCGATGCCAAATATGCTTGTTTTCAGGCCAGGAGATGGTAATGAAACAAGTGGTGCTTATAAACTTGCAATTGAAAATAGAAAAAGGCCATCTACTCTTTGCTTAAGTAGACAAGGAATGCCAAATCAAGGTAATACGTCAATTGAAAAAGTTGCCTTAGGAGGATACATAATTTCTGATTGTGAAGGCGATCCTGATGTAATATTTATTGGTACGGGTAGTGAACTCAACCTTTGCATTGAAGCAAGCAAAGAAATCTCAAAATTAGGTAAAAAAACTAGAGTTATCTCTATGCCATGTGTTGAACTGTTTGAAGAACAAGAAACATCGTATAAAGAAAGTATTTTACCAAGTAACGTAAAGAAAAGAGTTGTAGTTGAAGCTGCTCATTCATTCGGTTGGCACAAATACGTTGGTCTTGATGGGATTTGTATCACTATGGATAGATTCGGAGCTTCAGCACCAGGAGGAACATGTATGACTAATTTTGGATTTACAGTTGAGAATGTAGTAAGTAAGACAAAAGAAATTTTATAGGCTTTAACTAAACTGCACTATCACATTTTGTTAATTTATTATGCAATTCATCAAGAGTTTCATCAGAAATTTTTGAATTCATTGGGCAATGTTTGGGGCCACACATTGAGCAAAACTCGGCTTTTTTAAATACCTCTTCTGGTAAAGTTTCATCATGAAATTGTTTTGCTCTTTCAGGATCCAAAGAAAGTTGAAACTGTTTTTTCCAGTCAAAAGTATATCTTGCATGACTTAGCTCATCATCTCTATCTCGAGCCCCTGCACGATGCCTAGCGATATCGGCAGCATGAGCTGCAATTTTATATGCTATTAATCCTTCTCTAACATCTTCAGCATTTGGAAGCCCTAAGTGCTCTTTAGGGGTGACATAACATAACATTGCTGTACCATACCATCCTGCCATAGCAGCCCCGATAGCACTTGAGATATGATCATAACCAGGAGAAATATCAGTCACTAAAGGGCCCAGAACATAAAAAGGAGCTTCTGAGCATTCTTCCATCTGTTTTCTGACATTAAACTCAATTTGGTCCATAGGTACATGTCCTGGTCCTTCAACCATAACTTGAACATTATGAGCCCATGCTCTTCTTGTAAGTTCACCCAAAGTTTTTAATTCAGCTAATTGGGCGTCATCTGATGCATCGTGTAAACATCCAGGCCTAAGTGAATCACCTAGAGAAAAAGTACAATCGTATTTTTTAAAAATTTCACAAATATCATCAAACCTGGTGTATAAAGGATTTTGTTTAAAATGATGTAACATCCATTGAGCTAAAATTCCTCCACCCCTACTCACGATTCCAGTAATTCTTCCTTTTACTTTTGGTAAATGTTCTATTAATAAACCAGCATGAATAGTTTGATAATCAACGCCTTGCTTACAATGTTTTTCAATAATGTGCAAGAAATCATCTTCTGTTAATCTTTCGATAGAGCCATGAACACTTTCTAAAGCTTGATATACAGGAACAGTTCCAATAGGAACAGAAGATTCTTTGATTATTGCTTGTCTAACTTCATCTAGATTTACTCCTCCTGTTGATAAATCCATAACAGTATCAGCACCATATTTAACTGCTAACCTAAGCTTCTCAACCTCTTCATTAATATTACTAGCATTAGGGGAAGCACCAATATTCGCATTAACTTTGCATTTGGAAGCAATACCAATTGCCATTGGTTCAAGATTGACATGATTTATATTGGCTGGAATTATTAATCTACCCCTTGCGACTTCTTCCATAATTAACGAAGGTGGAAGATTCTCTTTTTGGGCAACATAGTACATTTCTTCAGTTATATTTCCATTTTTTGCGAAATTCATCTGGGTAATATTCTTTTGTCCAAGGCGAGGCTTTATCCAGGAATTTCTCATGACTTTTAATTTTTGATGATTTATTACTAGAGTTCGATCAAAAATACACTTTCCTTCGTCAGTTTTAACTGTTTCAGGTTCGAAGGGTATGATCTCAGCTAAGACAAATACTTAGCACCCCTAGCTTTAATTAGAAAATAGCTCTTTTTGAAAAAATAGTCATCTAATGTTACTTAAAAATAAAGAAAATTTTTTTATTTGGTTTGTTTAAAAGATTTTATTTTATTAAAAATCTTTTTTCTTCTAATTCCTCTACTTAGTTCTTTTTCAGAAATGATAATAATTCCCATCAAACCAATTGGTAAATAAAAAATCTTCTTACTATCTTTTCTTAATGTAAATCCAACTATTGATAAAAGAATCATTAGAGGCGCAACAAGTGAAAAGATATAAGCTTTTTCAAATTTCATAAATATAGGTTTACTAAATTAATTATTTAACTTTACTATGGATTCAGTTATTACTTTAATTCCTATACTAATAGCCCTTTCATCAGGATCAAATTCTGAGCTATGCAAGGGCGCACAACCTTTCTCACCAGAAACTCCAAGCCTAAACATTGCTCCAGGAACTTCATTTAAAAATTCAGCAAAATCTTCAGCACCTAAAGATGGTTTTTGTAGTTCAATAACATTTTCATGACCTAATATTCTTATTGAAGAATCCCTTAACACCTTATTTAATTCAATATCATTATTGACTGGTGGGGCAATCTCTTTAAATTTTACTTTAGCTTCAGCTCCACAACTATTTGCAATGGAAGAAATATTAAAGTAAAGCCAATCGTTCATATCCTTAAATAATTGCAAGTTTGTACATCTTATTGTTCCAGTTAAATTAACCTTTTCAGACAAAATATTGTATGCATTTCCCCCTTTTATTTTTCCAAAGGTAATTACTACTGGATCAAGAGGATCTAATTTTCTTGTTATTGCCTCTTGAATACCAGAAATAACTTTTGCTGCAGCCCAAATGGCATCTACACCTTCATGAGGTCTAGCACCATGTCCTGATTTTCCTATTATTTCAACTGAGAGTTCCCCTGCTGCTGCTGTTAGACTTCCCTCCTTAATACCAATAGTTCCCACAAGTAATTCAGGAAAAACATGCACTCCCAAAATTTTCTTTAATCCATTAGTTACTCCATCATTAATCATCCACCTTGCACCGCTAGCAATTTCTTCAGCAGGTTGAAAAATAATTCTTGTTCCAAATTTAAGTTTTAAATCCTTAATAATTTTTGCCACACCCAAACCAATACATGTATGTAAATCATGACCACAAGCATGCATGACACCATCAAACTTTGATGAAAAACTTAAATTAGTATTCTCATATATTGGGAGAGCATCCATATCAACTCTCAAACCTATAAAACCATTATCTTTTGGTCCAAAATCAGCAACTACCCCTGTCCTTCCAACAGACTCTGTGACTCGCCAACCTATATTTTTTAAATAACCACTTATCAAAATTGCTGTTTGATTTTCTAATCCACTTAATTCTGGATGGGCATGAATATGTCTCCTTATATTGATAAGTTCATGATTGAAGGAATCAATTTTTTGTAACAATTTATCTTTATCCATTTATTATTCAAGAGCTATAAATTTCATTAAATCCTTAGTTGGTTTTTGAGGCCATCTTCGAATATTGATTAACCATTCTTCATCAGCATATCTGGAGTCTAATTCCTTAACTGCTATCCAATTACTTTCAGCTTCACCTGTAATCCCTTTTGACCATTCTAAAGCTGTTAAGGCTGCTCTTGCATCAGCAAAAGTAGGATAACGTCTGATCAATTTTTTAAGTTCTTTTTCAGATTCGTCCATATTTCCTAATTGGTAGTCTGCTAAAGCCATACTTGACCGTGCCATTGCAAAGCCAGGATTTGAATCTGAAGCTTTAGAAAATAAATTTCTTGCACTCTGCCAATGTGACAAAGACCCTTCAACATTAGCGAAATTGTATAAAGCAGAAAAATTATCGCTATCTTTTGAGATTACATATAAATAATCATTTTTTGCTTTTAACCATAGTCCCAAAGATTCTTCTGCTATACCTCTATTAATATATGGATCTACCTCCTCAGGATCTAAATTAATCGCTTTATCTTGATCAACTATTGAGCCTTCAGAATCACCCATAACAAGTTTTATATTACCTCTATTACTTAAAGCAGCAGCATCATTAGGAAATAATTCCAAATACTTATTCCATTCGTCTAAAGCAAGAGTAAAGTCGCCACTTGAGCTTAAATTTAAAGCGTTTTTAAACAAATCTTCCCTTGAACTTAATGAAAAACATGGAGAAACATATAAAAAATTTATCAAAAAACAAATCAATAAAATATGGGACTTAATCTTATTAGAATTTTTCATTTTTGGAATTAATATATTTTTGACCTAAAGATGTAAGTTGTCTGCCTCGAGGAGTTCTCATAATAAATCCAATTTGTATTAAATATGGCTCAACTACAAACTCTAACATTGAAGAATCCTCTCCCATAGCAGCAGCTATTGAATCCAGCCCAATTGGATTCTTATTGAGGTTCAAAAAAGATAAGAATTTCCTATCTAAGTTATCTAAACCTTTATTATCTATGTTTTGAGAATTTAAAGCTTTTTGGACTATATCTAAAGAAATATTATTAGTGTTTTGAACAACCTGAGCGTAATCTCTTACTCTTTTTAATAATCTCAATGCAATTCTTGGTGTTCCTCTGGAGATCATTGCTAACGCATAGCAAGCATCATTATTCAACTGAAGATTTATTAAATTTGAAAAATTTAAAATTATTTGCTGTAATTCTTCAGTTGAATAAAATTCAATTTTCTGACATAGTCCAAATCTATCCCTTAATGGAGAACTAATTGATGCAAGTTTCGTTGTAGCACCTATCAAAGTAAATTTTGGTAAATTAATTGTTCTACAGCGAGCTCCTCTATTCGCTCCCATTGTTAAATCCAACCTAAAATCCTCCATCGCAGAATATAAGAGCTCTTCAGTTAATTTATTTAAACGATGTATTTCATCAATAAACAAAATCTCTCCTTCTTTTAATCCAAGAAGTAAGCCCACAATATCTCTTGGCCTTTCAATTGAAGGTGCACTCGCTACTCTGCATTTTGTATTCATTTCATAAGAAATTAATAATGCTAATGTAGTTTTGCCTAAACCTGGATGACCATAAAAGAGTATATGTTCTAATGCTTCATTCCTATACTTAGAAGCATCAATAGCTATCCTTAATGAAGATTTAATTTGCTCTTGCCCCACAAATTCTTTTAAAGATATTGGACGAGCTAAATTTAAATTTTTATTTATTTTTTCTTCAGCAATAATCTTTGAATCAACTATCCTTAGCTCTTTCCTTGAGTGAGGAATATTAGATTCATCGAAACTTGAAGAAATTATTGCCATAATAAAAGATTAATGGCAATTGTTCTTTGGGGAAAGATTTTTAACAACTACAATGGCAAAAGTTTTTAACAAAGTAAATAAAAGCATTAAAAAAGAAGTCGTTTTTAAACGTCTTGCAGACAATCGATATGCAAAATTTCAATATGAGATACTTGAAACTATCGAAGCTGGAATTGAACTCTTAGGTACTGAAGTTAAATCAATAAGAAACGGCAATATAAATTTAAGAGATGGGTATTGTTCTTTCCGAGATGGTGAAATACTTTTATTAAATGTTCACATTTCACCACATAAAAATGTAGGAACTTTTTTTAATCACGACCCCTTAAGAAATAGAAAATTACTTTTACATAAAAAAGAAATCACAAAGCTTAAATCTAACACTGAAAAAAAGGGTTTAACTATTATTCCCTTATCTATCTATTTAAAGGGGTCATGGATAAAATTAACGATTGGCATTGGTAAAGGAAAAAAATTACATGATAAAAGACAATCGGATAAACAAAAAGATATTAAAAGAGAAATAAAAACTGCTCTTAAAAGATAATAGACAAATATATTTTTAGATTAATTAATCAGAATTTAGACTTACTGAATTTGGTGGAGGAGACGGATCTGGATCAGCAATTAACATATGCTGTAAAACAGTTTCAGGCCTTTCGCTATCTCTCCAGCGAATTCTATAAGCAGGCATTTTAGTACCTCTACTCGTTGTTTGTTCAACGGGTTCCATAACCCAGCCTCTTCTTGATCGGCCTTGAGGATTTCTTTTCACTACTGCATCTGCATGCTTGAAGCGGAAACCAACACGTTCACCACTCATTTAAAAATTTTCGTATTGGATCAATCTTTATTTTACTTCATTCGAGGTTGATTTTTCAGATTTAGTAGAAGTTATTTCTGGTTTTAACAATGGGAAGGGAATTACATCCCTAATTGAAGGACTATTTGTAAGTAACATGATAAGCCTATCAATTCCAATTCCTAAACCTCCAGTAGGTGGCATACCTATTTCCAACGCTTGTAAAAAATCTTCATCAATACAATGTGCTTCAAGATCACCTGCTTCTCGCAAAGATTGTTGTAATTGCATCCTTTGTCTTTGGTCAACTGGATCTATTAATTCGCTGAAAGCATTAGCAAGTTCCCGTCCTGCAATAAACAACTCAAATCTCTGGACCATCTCTTTATTTTCGGGATGTGGTCTTGCAAGAGGTGAGATTTCAATAGGATAATCAATAACAAAAGTTGGTTGTATGAGTTGAGATTCAACCTTTTGCTCAAAAACCTCATTTAAAAGTCTACCTAAGGTATTTATTTTAGGAGAAATTTCAATCTTCATTGCCTCTAAATCCTTTAAAGCTTTATTAAAGTCACCGTTAAAAGAGTCAAAATCAATCCCTGTATATTCCATAACAACATTTTTCATTGAAATTCTTTTCCAAGGTTTTGAAAAATCAATTACTTTTTCTTGATAATTAATAACTAAAGAATCACAGCAGCTAGATACAATATTTCTGATCAAATCTTCAGTTAAATTCATCATATTAATATAATTTGAATAAGCCTGATATATTTCTACTGAGGTAAATTCAGGATTATGCTTTGTACTTATTCCTTCATTACGAAAAATTCGTCCTAACTCATATACTTTCTCAAAACCTCCTACCACCATTCTCTTTAGATGTAATTCTGTAGCTATTCTTAAATACAAAGGTATATCTAATGTATTGTGATGAGTAATAAATGGCCTTGCTTCAGCTCCTCCAGCCTCAGATTGAAGTATAGGAGTCTCTATTTCTATAAAATCTCTTTGATCTAAATATCTTCTTATCAAACTAATACACTTTGCTCTTATTTTAAATACATTTTTTGCTAAAGGATTAACTATTAAATCCAGATATCTTTGCCTATACCTTTTTTCTATATCTGTTAAACCATGCCATTTGTCAGGCAATGGCTGTAATGATTTAGATAACATTTCCCACTTAGATACTTTTATTGAAAGTTCACCTTTATTAGTTTTTTTAATAATTCCATAAACACCTATCCAATCTCCAATATCTACAATTTCTTTCAGATCTTCAAAAGAAAGAAGTTTTGCATTAACGTCAAAATCGTCAATGATTTTTTTTTCTAAATAAAGTTGAATTTTCCCTTCTTGATCGTTAATTGTAAAAAAAGCAATTTTTCCCATTACTCTTTTTGCTAAAACTCTACCTGCTATAGAAACATTTAAGTCAACCTCCTGACCATTATCCATATAACTATATTTCTCAATAAGAAATTTTGTAGAATGTGATATTTTAAAAGTTTCTGCGTAAGGTTCAAATCCTCTATTAAGTAGCGTATTAGCTTTCGATAAGCGAGATTCTCTTATTTCTGACAAAATTTAAATCAATATTTATGTTTTATTTAATCAAGTTATCAGAATAAGGATCAACTTGCCAAAGATGTTGCTTTTTCTCCTACTCTTTGCGAGGCATAACCTATACCTCTTACAGTTAGTATTAATTCTGGATTTCTTGGATCTGGTTCCAACTTACCTCTTAGTCTAGCTACATACACATCTACAACTCTTAAATCAGCAGCACGCCTTGGAGGATATCCCCATAGTTGCTCAAGTATTTCAGCTCTTGGGACAACTTTACCTGGCTCATCAAATAAAAGTTCAAGAAGGCTAAATTCCGTGTAAGTTAGACTAATTCTTTCTCCAGCCCTGGAAACTTGTCTTCTATTAGTATCAACTACCAAATTTCCAAATTTCATCACCCCTTTTCCAGATGGAACTTCTTTAGTTTCAGTGACTGCAATACTGGGACCCATACGCCTTAAAATAGTGGCTATTCTAGCTTCTAATTCTTTAGGACTAAAGGGTTTTGATAAGTAATCATCCGCTCCTAAATCTAAACCTGCTACTCTTTCTGAAATGGCCTCTAAGGCAGTTAAAAATATAATAGGTACTACAGATTCAGCTCTAATTCTTCTACAAACTGCAAATCCATCCATTTTTGGAAGCATCACATCAAGAACTATTAAATCTGGAGTTTCTCTATGGAAAGCCTCAAGAGCTTCTTCACCGTTAGTAGCTTGGTGAACTTGATATCCAGCCAATTGAAGTCTAGTAACTAATACTTTCAAAACTGCTGGTTCATCATCAACAACTAAAATGCTTGCTTTTGACAT
>JAOOLH010000002.1 GCA_028408675.1 Prochlorococcus sp. AH-716-K03
CCCTGCTCTTCAATATCTATAGGATTTGCAAATAGAAAATCACAACCTTTATGGATTATTTTCTCTTTAATGATTTTTCTGGCACTTTTAATAGAACCTGTGAATGCACAAAATCCAACAAAAATTTGATTATCTTTTTTCACACTACTAATATCTTTTAAGATGTCTGGAACAAATTCGATATTATTGTTGAGAAAATTCTCAAACTTACTTTTCGGAATTTTTCTTGAATTATCGCCTGAGATTTTAAAATCTGCCACTGCTGCATTCATAATAAAATAATCGCATTTTGAAATTTCTTTTTCAATTGCTTTAATTAAATCATTACTATATTCAATTTCGTATGTTTTAATTCCTTCGGTGATATCAAGTTTATTTTTTAATGGACCATGAATATATTTGACTTTTGCACCTCTAAATCGTGCTACTTGAGCAAGCATTAATCCCATAGTTCCCGAACCATTATTAGTAATCTTTCTGGCCGCATCAATTTTTTCTGAAGTACAACCACCGGTTATCAAAAACTCTTTATTTAATAAGTCTCTCTGAAAGGGATTTTTGTTTTGTATGAGTAAAAACTTAAGCGCTAAATGTATTAAATCATTGGGGGGTAACTTACCTAATCCAACTTCGTCACAAGCTAATTTTCCTTCACTTGGCTTAATCAGTAAAATGTTTGGATAATCTTGTAAATATTCATAATTTCTTTGAACAGCACGATTCAGCCACATTTTTGAATTCATTGCAGGAGCAACAATAATAGGTTTGTTATTAGCAATTAAAATACTGGAGACTAACCCATCTGCATTACCTGTAACCCACTTTGAAAGTGTTGTTGCAGTCAAAGGAGCCATTATTAAAATGTCAGCCCAGTCACATAAATCTATATGTAAAGGTCTTGAGTGAGTATATGACCATTGGTCCTTTTCTAATATGCAAACATTCCTACTTAAAATAGAGAGTGAAAGAGGTTGAATAAATTTTGCAGCATTTTCAGAAAGAACGCATTTTATTTCATAATTATCCTTAACTAATTGACTTACTAACAATGGGATTCTGACTGCAGCAATACTCCCAGTTATTAATAAAAGTATCTTAACTTTTAATTCTTTAGATTTAGTTTTCATCGAATGGTTCCTGATCTAAGAGATGAATATAATCAGAGGTTAATTCAGGCCTATTAATTGCTAAGGCCCTTAGCAAATGCCAATCTTTTAATCCATCAAATGGTGTAGCATAATTTTCCTCCTCTAATCTTTTAGCTAGCTCAAAAGTCATTTCTTCAGTAAAAGAATTTACAAGCTCTTCACTAATGTTGTTATCGGATGTAGATTTCATATTTTTAATAATATAACTTCAAGGAATTCATATTCACTAGTGTATTAATTACTTTCAAAATTTTAAAAAATAATTAAAGATTTAAAAAATTTTTTAAATAAATTATATTTTAGAAATGAAATACAAACATTCAAATCCTTAATAAAAAAAAATCTTTATTATAGGTTTGTCTAGATCTAATTATGTCACAATCAAAAAAAGAGCAAGTGGTAAGTCATTTGCGTCATTTAAGGCAGGAATTAAGAGAAATGCATTTAGGTATTCAAGATGATGGATTGTTTCCTGAGCCAGGAGAACTAAGAGGCGTTCTCGCACAAATGGAAGCATTGCTTGAATTAATTGAAGGTAATCCTAAAGTTAAATCAAATTCTGAATAGATTTAGTACTCAGTTATTGTTAAAAATGGTTTCTAAACCCCAAAAAACAAAATTTCAAATCTTAGTTATCGATAATTTTGATACTTTAAGCCAATGGGCAGTAAATCCTTGGCGAAGGTACTCATTAGCTTTAACTGTTATTTTGACGGGATACTTTTTCGGGAGTTCACTTGGCATGATTAGTGCAGTAATTGAATTGATTGACCCAGTAGGTGCTTTCTTATCAGTTTTATTTATTGAAATTTTGATTCAATTTAGACGAAGATTTCAGTTTAATAGGAGAAGAAAATTATTATTATTATTAATTGATTCACTAAGATTAGGTTTACTTTATGGTTTTTTTACAGAAAGTCTTAAGTTACTTTAATTTTACTTGTTGAATTTACTTAAGAGATAAAGTAAAGCCATTCTTGTAGGAATACCATTAGAAACTTGATCATTGATTAAGCAATTTGGATACTCATCAACTATTCTGCTGCTAATTTCAATGCCACGATTAATGGGTCCTGGGTGCAAAATAGGAATATTTTTATTATTTAGTAATAGCTTTTCTGGAGTCAAACAAAAATTCTCACTATATGATTTGATACTGCTTAATAGATTCTCAATCATTCTTTCTTTCTGTAATCGTAGAACAATTACTGCATCTGCATATTTAATAGCGTCTTCTAATGACCTGGAAATTGTAATGGAACCTCTTGAAGAAATTGGATCTCCTAACTGATTTGGAGGAGAACTACTTACAAAATTTACAAATTCTTCAGGGACAAGTGTTGGTGGACCACACAATATTATGTTTGCACCAAATGCAGTCAACGCCCAGATATCTGACCTGGCAACTCGTGAATGAATTACATCTCCTATAATTAATATTTTTTTTGAATTTAATATCTCTGGCTTCAGTAATTTTGGAGAAAAGAATTTTATTAATGTGTAAAGATCTAGTAAACCTTGACTTGGATGGCTATGTAAACCATCACCAGCATTAAGTACCGAAGTTTTTGCATTAGAAGCATCGAGTTTTTTTGAAATTTCTAAAGGGACATGACTTGATGAATGTCTAATGACTAAAATATCAGATCCCATTGCAGCATATGTTAGTGCCGTATCGATTAGAGTCTCTCCTTTATTTAAAGAACTGGAAGAAGGGGAAAAGCTTTGAACATCAGCAGAAAGCCTCTTAGCTGCAAGTTCAAAGCTATTGCGAGTTCTAGTACTAGCTTCAAAAAATATTGAGGTTATTAAATTTCCTTGTAAAGCAGGTATTTTTTTTGTACCAGCATTATTCAGAGATTTAAATCTTTCAGTTAACTCAAAAACTGATTTATAGTCGTTTATTGAGAAATTTGAAAGTGTGAGGATGTGTTTGTGAGGCCAATTTCCCATTATGTTATCCGAGACATATTATTAGTTGAATTTTCTAAATAAGGATTTCTATCTCCTTTTGCTCTTTTACTAATACTTCTACTCCTTTTAAGATACCAACGCCATTTTATATTTTTTGCTTTTGATATGCCAATTCTTGTTGTTTGAACTAAATCTTTTTCCTTCAAATTTGAATCTCCTTTGGTGATCCATAGAAATTTATTTTCAAGAATCTTTAGGGAATTTAATTTATTATCCACATCAAATACTTTTGAAACTAATCCTGGACCAGCGGCTACTCTTTCGTTTTTATTTGATATAAAAACTGCCCTTATTAAGACACCACTTGCAAAATTATCTTTGTCAGTAACAATGTTTAAACAATGATGAATCCCATAAGACCTATAAATATAAAATCGTCCTGGTTCACCAAATAATACTTTATTCGAAGGAGTCTTTTTATTATATCCATGACAAGCTTCCTCTTCTTGTGAATAAGCTTCAGTTTCAACTATCATTCCTTTAACTATTTCATTATCATTCTTATTTCTAATCAGATAGCAACCAATCAATTCTGGCGCTACAAGCTTTGAGTGCCTGTAAAAAAAATTTTTTTTAAAAGATTGTTTATTTATTTTTAAATATTTATCTAAGTTTATTTTTAGCGGTGATATAGTGTTAAGTCTAGCTTTTGAAGCATAAAAAAATCTTTTTCCTTTTTAAAGATTGTATGATTAGATTGTTATCAATTTTGTTGACGATTAAGTTATGTTTTGGAAAATCCTTTAATATATAAAATATTAGGATTATTTTTGATAATAGAAACGATATGAAACGAATAAGAAGTGATGAAGTAAAAAAAGTCGCACAGTTAGCAAGACTAGAATTAAATGAAAGTCAAATTGAGAAACATGCAGAACAGTTAGAAAAAATTTTAGAATATATAAAACAGCTAGAGAAAATTAATACCGAGAATGTTCCATGCACTACTAGAGCTATAGAAGTAGTCAATGTATTGAGAAAAGATGAAAATAAAAATTATGAAAATACTGAGGAAATTTTAGATTTGGCACCTTCAAGAGAAAATAAATTTTTTAAAGTACCAAAAATTATTAGTGAATGATTTATTACAAACGATTGAAGAATACTTTAGTAAATAAAGTAAAACTTTTTTTAAGAATTGAGAAGTAATTTTTTAATTTCTAAGATTTTCTTTTTCAGCTCCGTGAGTTCTTATACCTATAAATAAATCATAAATAAAATTAAAGGTATCATTTTTAGTTTCAAAAATACCTACTCTTTGAGGTGATCCTTTCATTTCTAATAAAGGCTTAGTTTTTTCGTAAGCTATTTTATATTCAAACCATGGAATTGAAGGCCATAGGTGATGGACTAAATGATAGTTCTGCCCCATTATGAGAATATTCATAAATTTACTTGGATAAACTCTTGAGTTTAACCATTTATTTTTTGAGCGAAATGGTCTATGTGGGAGATAATCAAAGAAAATACCCAACGTAACTCCAACCATTAATGCGGGACCAAACCATAAATTATAAATTAAATTCATAAAGTCAAATTTTAAGCCTGCTAAAATGATTGTTATAAATATGGATCTCTCTACGCCCCATTGAAGTAATTCATATTTCCTCCAAAGTTTTCTCTGGAAGAAAAATATCTCATGATAGAAGAATCTTGGAGCAATAAGCCAAATTGGACCAAAAGTACTCACAATATGATCTGGATCATTTTTAGGATCATTAACATGACTGTGATGTTGTAAGTGTACTCTAGTAAATACTGGGAAACTAAAGCCTAAAAGAATAGCTGATCCATGACCCATTGCTTGGTTTATCCAGGGCACAGGATGGGCAGCCTTATGACATGCATCATGTATCACAGTTCCTTCAATATGTAGAGCAAGAAATGCAGTAGCGACTAAAAGAGGTAGAGGCCAAACCCCACGATACCATTGCCATATACTCAGAAAAGCGAGGAAATAACCACCAAAAAAAAGTCCTAATGTTGGGTTCCAAAAATTCGGAGGGGATACAAAATCCTTTATCTCCCTGTTCCAATTAAATCTACTGGAGGAATTAGTTTGAATATTTTTATTTTTACTAATTAAGTTTGAAATTTTTTTCTTTTAATCTGTAATTAATATAACCAATAATTCATAGTAACTGCATAACAATATCAACTATTTTTTATTTTTTCTAAAATTATTAAGACTACTATTATGTGTCAAATTAAGGATCTTAAGTAAAAAATATTTTTAAAATATACCTCGCTAAACTAAGATTTAATTAAGCGGTCGTGGCGGAATTGGTAGACGCGCGAGTTTTAGGTACTCGTATCTTCGGGTGTGGGAGTTCAAGTCTCCCCGACCGCATTTCGAAAGAAAAATTAATATTGAGCCATTAATTAGTTAACAATTAACATATTCACTATAATTTAAGTATCACTAAAAAATCTTTTTGACAATTTATTTAGGCTGTTTATATTTATTCTTCGGGATTATATTTTTATTAATGCCCATACTATATATTGAGTTAGGTAGGCCAAGAGACTTTATAAAAGGTGGTTTAAATTTAGTTATTGGGATGTTATTAATTTTAAAGCATAATACTTTTGATACTGTAAATTATTCGATTTTTACTGTTATGACTGCATTGCTAACTTTTTATTTATTAGAAATTTTTTCTATAAGGTGGAATCAATTAACTAATCAGGAGAAAAATAAATTAAAAACTTTAGAGGAATTGAAAAAAAATCTTTCAATTTTTTTAAAGGCTATTTCTCTTGCAAGGAAAGATTTTTTTACTTCAAACAATATTTTAAAATTTGGAAGAAAAAATGAAAATTTAAATCAAAAAAAGTGGGTTAGGAATGATGAAAATGATAATATAATAAATTCAAATAAAAATAATTTACTGACTTTAGAGATGCCAAAACAAGCAACAAATCAATCTTTAAACGATACAACCAATGAGGGAAAAATTATCAAATAAATTAATTGACTATAAATAAATACTATAATTTCGAATGAAATCACAACATAATAAAGAAAAAAAATCTGGCTTTTCCTATAAAGAAACTTTGAATTTGCTGAAGACTGATTTTTCTATGCGAGCTAATTCAGTAATTAGAGAACCAGAGATTCATGAATTCTGGTCTAAAAATAATATTGATTTGGAATTAGGTTCATCTAACTCAGGTAAAAATTTTACTTTGCATGATGGACCGCCTTATGCCAATGGTTCCCTACATATGGGACATGCCTTAAATAAAGTTTTAAAAGATATTATTAATAAATACAAAACCTTAAAAGGTTTCAAAGTTCATTTTGTACCTGGCTGGGATTGCCATGGGTTACCAATTGAGTTAAAGGTTCTACAAAATTTAAAATCCAATGAAAGACGAAATTTAGATTCTTTAGCTTTAAGAAAAAAAGCAACAGATTATGCAAAGATTCAGATTAATAATCAACTAGAAGGTTTTAAAAGGTGGGGTATCTGGGGAGACTGGGATAATCCATATTTAACCCTTAAAAAAAATTATGAGTCTGCTCAGATTGGTGTTTTTGGGAAGATGTTCTTGAATGGCTATATATATAGAGGTTTAAAACCAGTTCACTGGAGTCCAAGTTCTAGAACAGCACTTGCAGAAGCAGAACTAGAATATCCTGAGGAGCATTTTTCAAAAAGTATTTATGTTTCTTTAAATATTACTAAATTATCAGATGCAGTCCTTCAGAAATTTGAAGAAAAAGATCTGAAAAATAAATTACTTTCTAATTTAAATAAATTATTTATAGCTATATGGACTACAACTCCATGGACAATTCCTGGTAATGAAGCAGTGGCTATTAACCCTAGAATTAATTATGTTTTTGCCTCAGATCAAAATGGTAATATATATCTTTTTGCTAGAGATTTAATCTCTGAAATTTGTGAAAAGCTAGATAGAGAATTTGATGTTTTATTAGATGTAAAAGGTTCATTGCTAGAGGGTATTGAGTATCATCACCCTACCAAACAAAAGTTTTGCAATATTGTAATTGGGGGTGATTATGTAACCACTGAATCTGGGACAGGAATTGTACATACTGCTCCCGGTCATGGCATGGATGATTTTAATGTTGGGCAAAAATATCAATTACCAATAACTTGTATTGTCGATGAAAAAGGTAATTTAAATAATCATGCGGAACAATTTTGCGGATTAAATGTTTTAAAAGATGCTAATGATTTGATTATTGAAGATTTAGAGAAAAATAACTTACTCCTTTTAAAAGAAAAATATAAACACAGATATCCTTATGATTGGAGAACTAAAAAACCTACAATTTTTAGAGCAACTGAACAATGGTTTGCATCAGTAGAGGGATTTAGATCTTCAGCTTTGAAATCAATAGAAGATGTTGAATGGATGCCTAAAACAGGTAAAAAAAGAATTTATTCAATGGTTGTTGGAAGAGGTGATTGGTGTATTTCTAGGCAAAGGTCGTGGGGAGTACCAATACCTGTCTTCTACGAAAAAGCAGGAAAAGAAATACTACTTAATACTGAAACTATTAACCATATAAAAAGTTTATTTGATGAGTATGGAGCAGATGTATGGTGGGACTGGGATGAAAAGAAACTATTGCCAGAAAAATACAGAGATGAATCTGATCGTTGGAAAAAAGGTCTAGATACTATGGATGTCTGGTTTGATTCGGGTTCTAGTTGGGCTGCAGTTTGTGAGCAAAGGGAAGAATTGCAATATCCAGCCGATTTGTATTTAGAGGGATCTGATCAACATCGAGGATGGTTTCAATCATCTTTGCTAACTTCGGTAGCAGTAAATAATAGGCCGCCATATAGAAAAGTTCTAACTCATGGATTTGCTTTAGATGAAAATGGAAGAAAAATGAGTAAATCTTTAGGTAATGTTGTTGATCCTAATATTATTATTAATGGTGGTCCTAACCAAAAAATTCAACCTGCCTATGGTGCAGATGTTCTTAGGCTTTGGGTTAGTTCTGTTGATTACTCAGTTGACGTCCCAATTGGATCAAATATTTTAAAACAACTTTCAGATGTTTATAGAAAAGTAAGAAATACAGCAAGATATCTCTTAGGTAATATTCATGATTATGATCCTAAGTTAGAGGAAATTGATATTGATAAATTACCTTTATTAGATCAATGGATGTTAAACAGATTAGTTGAAGTCTCAGATCAAATAACAATTGCATATGAAAATTATGAATTCTCAAAGTTTTTTCAAATATTACAAAGTTTTTGTGTTGTGGATTTATCTAATTTCTATTTAGATATCGCAAAAGACAGATTATATGTAAGTGCAAAATCTGATTTCAGGAGAAAATCTTGTCAATTTGTGATGTCCAAAATTGTAGAAAATTTAGCGGTTATTATCTCTCCTGTACTTTGTCATATGGCTGAAGATATTTGGCAAAATATCCCTTATTCAACAATCGAAAAATCAGTATTTCAAAGAGGATGGCCAAACTTGCCTGACTCATGGCTTAATCCTCAACTTAATGAACATATTTCTAATTTAAGAACATTAAGAGTAGAAATTAATAAAGCTATAGAAGTTTGTAGAACCCAACAAATGATTGGAGCGGCTCTTGAGACTGAGGTTAATTTCCTCCCTGAAAATGAGACATTTAAAAATTCTCTTTCATGGCTTGACAAGTTTGGCAATGAAGAAGTGGATTTATATCGTGATTGGTTAATAGTTTCTGATTTTAAAATAGTTAATAATTTATCTAAGGATTGTTTAAGTATCGATAAAAATGAACTTGGAAAGATTCAGATTCTTAAAGCTAAGGGTCTCAAATGTGATAGATGTTGGCATTATCAAAATATTACAGTTAAAGGAATTGAAAATACTAAGTTATGCGAGAGATGTGCAAATATTATTAATTTATAGAGAGTTGATTTAAATTCTATTTTCCTTAATAAAAAAGGATAGTTTTCAATCTCTCTTATAATTTCTTCAAATCCTTTGATTAAAGTTTCCCTATATAATAAACTTTGTAAAAAAATTATCAAATTTTATAACTTTTGTTTCTTAATCAATTTCTATTTGTGAGTTTTAGAACTACTAAAACCTTTATAAATTATTATTTCTGAAATTTCTTTAGAGTCTTCTTTAAATAAACAACTTTGTAGTTTTAAAAGTCTATTTGGAATCATAAAACTTATTTTTTTTAAATTTTTGATTAAATCAATCTCTACCATAATTAGAAAAACCTGAATTTCTGCCGCTTTTTGGTAATTTAATTATTGCCCATTGCACTAAACCTAATACATATATTAACAAGGCAAATAATCCTAAGAATTTTGCAACTGGTTGAGAAAAACTAGCTCCGAATAAGAAATTAAATATATTGTTTAAAATCAAATAAAGATTGGTCGAAGGTTTTAGCCAAATTTCACATTCGCTAGAATTTATAAAAGAAATACAATCAATATTTTTAAAGCTTTGAATAATAAAAATTAAAGATATAAAAGTTAAAGACCACCTCCAAACTTTCGTAGTTGTGGTTAATGCATTTGAAATTCTAAATTCATTTAATTCGTCATTAATATCGTTCCAAAACCAGACTGATGTTGTCATTATTATTATTGAAATATTTGTAATCAAAAGTGCGAATTTAAACTCTCCAATTAGAAGAATAAGGCTTATGAAAAAAAGAAGTGATATTTTCCAATAATTAGATAAAAGTTTTGTTATCGCTTTACTTTTATTTTTTATAGACCAGCAAAAAAGAGTTAAAGGAATACCTAGTATAAATATTAATGAAAGTTGAAAGGATAGCCAAACGGATAGCTGAGTAAGAATGTTCAAAACTTTTTCTTTCTAACATACATAATTATTAAACCTCACTAAACTCCCTCTTAACTTGTAATTGTCATAGTTTTGAATATAATTCATCTTGTTGATTTCTAGTAATAAATAATTTAATAAATTAATGAGACAGCACGTAAATCCACTAAGTAAAAATTTCTTTGAAATAGATCCAATACCTCCATTAAATCAAGTTTTTGAAAATCCAAAATTACCTTTACATTTGGATATCGGTTCTGCTTCAGGTGAATTTTTACTAGAATTGTCATTACAAAATACACATTGGAATTATATTGGAATTGAAATTAGAGAAAAATTAGTTATTAATGCTAACTTGAAAATAAATAGTAGAGAAAAAAAGAATTTATATTTTTCATTTGGAAACGCCAATAATTTTTTTGATCAATCTAATAATAAATCTCTAATTAATGCCATTAACAGTATATCTTTTAATTTTCCTGATCCATGGTTTAAAAAGAAACATCATAAAAGACGCGTAATCCAACCTAAATTTATTAATTTCCTCTCAAACTCAATGCATAATGGATCCTTAATATTTATTAAAACAGATGTAAAGGAGCTTTTCGAGTATATGGAATTAACAATTTTAGAAAGTATAAAGTTCAAAAAATTAACTAATAAAGATTTTCGATTCAATGAGAGTTTTAATCCAAATAAAATTCAAACAAATAGAGAAAAATATGTAATATTTAACCATCTAAAAATTTATGAAGGTATTTATATAAAAACTTGATCATAAATTATTGGATATTTTATTAATCGTTGCTCTTAATTCAGTTACGATTTTTGTTGATAAAGTATCGACTTCTTTTTTATTTTTTGCTTCAACTAATACACGTAAAACTGGTTCGGTTCCACTTGGGCGTATATATACTCTGTAATTATCCTTTTTAATAGTTGAAAATCTTTCTATCGTTTCATTTATGAAACCCTTATTTAAATCGGTCATATTTTGTAAATCAAAATTTAAAAAAATATTAGTAAGTTTTTGAGGGTATGGTATGAAGCTACTATTAAGCCAAGATTTTAAACTAATATTTTGTTTCTTACAGAATTTAGAAATTTGAATTGCTGTTAATATTCCATCCCCACAAAAATTATTAATTTTAGAGAGTATATGGCCTGATTGTTCTCCTCCTAGCAATGCCTTTTTTTTCTTTATAGCTTCAAATATGAACTTATCTCCAACTTCAGTCCTGTATAGGATCCCTCCAATCTTGTTCCAAGTTTTTTCAAAACCTAAATTTGCCATTTTAGTTGAGATTATTATTTTGTTTGTAAGTAATTTTTCCTCTAAAAGTTGTCTTCCCCATAGAAAGAGTATATGATCACCATCTAGTATATTTCCTTTTGAATCAACTCCTATAACTCTATCGGCATCTCCATCAAAGCTAAAACCCATATCAGCACCATTTTCTTTTATTGCCTTAATTAATGGTTCTAAGCATGTTGAACCGCAATTTAAATTTATTTTTAAACCATCTTTTTCATTATTAATAACTTTAACATTAGCTCCTAAATTCTTAAAAATACTTTCCGCACAAGTTGTGGCTGACCCGTAACATGTGTCTAAAATTATTTTCATTCCTTCTAAATTTTCATCTCCCATAGTATCTAAAAGTCCTTGGATATAGATATTTAGAAGATTCTTGCTTTGAATTATTGATTTACTTTTATAAGCACTTAATTTATTTTTATTTAGTCCTTTTATAATAAGCTCTATTCGATTCTCAAAATCTTTTTTAATTTTTTCTCCATTATTATCAAAAATTTTAATGCCATTATATTCAGGAGGATTATGGCTAGCAGAGATCATAATTCCACTAGCAAATTTTTCTTTTTTTATTAAAAATGGGATAGCTGGAGTAGGACAGATGCCTAAATAAATAAATTCTTTTCCTGCGGCATTTATACCCCTTGATATAGCTTCAAAAAGAATTTCCCCACTTATTCTTGTATCTCTTCCAATTAAAATTGGATTATGGCTTTGGACTTCATATCCTAAAGCATATCCAACCTTATATGCTATCGAGTAAGTTATTTCTTTATTGAATATTCCTCTAATTCCATCAGTACCAAATATAGATTGCATATTTTAAGTTAATAAAGTATAAGTTTTTTGCGTATTAAAGTTATATTATCAGTTTATTAAAAGTAAAAAAAAATTTTTTCTCTTTATTTATTTTATTTATATAAAATATAAAAAGAAAATATCTGATCATGCAATCTGGCAATAAAGAATCCCTTTTAAATCTTTCGCAAAAGTCAATACTTGTATTTTTCTTTACTTTAATTATTTTATTTGTATTAGTATTTAAAAATCTCTTGTTTCAGCCCACTTTTCTTCTAAAGAAATTTGGAGAAACATCTATCGATCCTGAAATAGCTTTTACAAATAATAAACCTACCTTTCTTGAATTTTATGCTGAGTGGTGCGAAGTTTGTAAGGAAATGGCGCCAAAGGTTGCTAGAATAAAAGAAGAATATGAATCAGATATTAATTTTGTTTTTTTAAATGTTGATAATTCAAAATGGGAAAAATACATTAGAAAGTTGAACGTTAATGGAATACCACAAGTAAATCTTTTTAATAAAAATTCTAATTTAGAAGTCACATTAATTGGAAAACAAGAAGAAAAAACCATAAAAGAATCTTTAGATAATTTATATAATAATTTTCAAAGTAATTCAAAAATTTTAGATTCAGAATTCTCTGTGATTAAAGAAAATAAAAATTATCCGTCTTCTCCACGAAGCCATGGATGATTTTTTATTTCCAATTCAATGCTTCAGATACAGAAGGAAAATATTTTATAAAGACTTTCTTACAATCTTCAGCTATTTCCATATGTTCTTTTTGAGTACCTTCTTTTGATCTCAACTGAATATAGTGAATCCAAGACCTACATGAACCTGTCATATAAATTCTTGTTGGGGTAGCCAAAGGCATAACAAATCTTGCACATTCCTTTGCTATTCCTTCATTCAGCATTTCTTCGTAAATTTTATTTGCTTCTTGGAAATGTTTGGAAATTTTATCTGCAAATTTGCTTTTAACTTCATCCGGAATATCATCTATGCTATTTTGGCGATTCTTTTGATCCTGTCTCCTCAACTCTGGGATAGGAATATCATTTCCTAGTAAATTAGTCTCTGCATACCTTTGAGAAAACTCTTGAAAAGTAAATGATCTATGTCTAAGAATTTGAGCTGCTATACCTCTATTAGTTTCAATTTTTAATGTCATGCATGATTGTTCAAAAACTGACCAGTGTTCATGTTGGATACAGTATCTTAATAATCCAGCAAATTTATCATTTGCCTGATTAGAAGGATTAGAAACTCTGGCAATATGTGCCATTGTTTTTTCTGCATCTGGAGTTAATGAAATCAGCTCAGCTTTACTCATTTTAAATTTTAGCTAAAGTTACTTTTTCAGGTTGATTTTGATATTTACCTTTCCTATCTTCATATGTCGTTGAGCATGGATCACCTTCAAAAAATAATAATTGGCAAATACCTTCATTTGCATAAATCCTACAATCTGCGCCTGAACTGTTACTGAATTCTAACGTAAGATGGCCTTCCCATCCTGCCTCGGCGGGAGTTGTATTTACTATTATTCCAAGACGAGCGTAAGTACTCTTACCAATACAAATAACAGTAATATTTTCTGGGACTTTCATTTTTTCTAAAGCGACTCCTAAGCCGTAAGAATGAGCAGGTAATATAAAAAAATAACCATCATTGTCTTTGTGAAGCTTTGTTTTTTCTAAATTATCGGGATTAAACTTCTTTGGATTCATAACAGTTCCTGGGACATGCTTGAATATTAAAAACTCCTTAGAAGAAAGTCTTAGATCATAGCCATAAGAAGAACATCCATAACTAAGAACTGCTTTTTTTTTCTGACCAGGATCTAGATGTCTGACTAGATTTGATTGAAAAGGGTTTATCATACCCTTAGAAGCTTCTTGGTTTATCCAGAGATCATTTTTTAACATAATTTCTATGAGCGAAGTTCTGTAATTTGGTCAGCCATTAATAAGAAATTTTTTGGGATGGATGTACCAGTAAGGATTACATCTCCTGATATAAATCTGTTTTCAAGTGTTGAAATCAAATCATCTTTACTGATAATATTCATTTCAACAGCTAGAAAAACTTCATCAAGGATAATTTGATCATATTCCCCAGATATTAATTCTTTTTTGCAAAAATTCCATAACTCAATAATGGAATTGTGAATCTCTTCTGCCAAGTTTTCATTATTGGTTATATCTTCAGACTCATGTTGATCATAAGAATTTGATGGCCTTACCCAAGTAAGGTTCCCGCAAAGCTTTTGCGCATTAGGAATGCCTTGTTTTACTCCTCCCTTCATTAATTGAACTAACAGTACTTTTCTCCCTAAAGCGGCATTTCTTAGGGAATCTCTGATGATCGATGAATAACTTCCTCTGTAAGAAGATTGATAAATCTGAATTTGGCCATTCTGATTTATGCTTATTAATTTAGATTCTTTATGATTTTTATTTATGTTTACAACTTCTTGTTTGCTTGTTGAATAAGTATTTAATGAGCTTACAACCATTTTTTGTTTACTTTACCTACATTCAGTATAATTTGCATATCTCTACGCTGCATATAGTGTAATTTTACTTAAAGTGGTTTAAAAAAAAAAAAGAATAAAAAAAATTTTTTTTTAAAAAAAATATAAGAATTGAAAAATGTTACTGTTGATACAAGAAATTTTGACCTGTCTCCTTAAATTTTTTAATAGTAAAGATATTTATGCTACCAGCTTCTAGAGGATTCAGCCGATTAACTCCTCAACCATCCGGTCAAAATACCATAAATACTGTTGGTGAACGTTTTCCAATTAATAGAACTTTATTGGAAGTAATTAAAGGTCTTGAAGGGGCTAGTACAGAAATGGTTGAGAGATCAAAAACAATATTTTTCCCTGGAGATCCTGCTGAAAGAGTTTATTTAATACGAAGAGGAGCCGTAAGGTTATCGAGAGTTTACGAATCAGGAGAAGAAATTACTGTCGCATTGTTAAGAGAAAATAGTCTTTTTGGCGTTTTATCTCTTTTGACAGGACATAGGTCTGATCGTTTTTATCATTCAATAGCTTTTACAAGGGTTGAAATGATTACCGCACCTGCAAATTCTGTTTTGAGAGCAATTGAAGCAGATGCATCTGTTGGTCTTTTGTTATTACAGGGCCTTTCAAGTAGGATTCTGCAAACAGAAACAATGATAGAAACTCTTACACATAGAGACATGTCATCGCGACTAGTAAGTTTTTTGATGGTTTTGTGTCGTGATTTTGGAGTAGCAAGTGAAAAGGGTATTACAATAGATTTGAGACTTTCTCATCAGGCGATAGCAGAGGCAATTGGTTCAACGAGAGTCACAATTACAAGATTATTAGGAGATTTAAAAGACTCAGGATTATTAACTATAGAGAGGAAAAAAATTACAGTTTTTGATCCCATAGCACTCTCAAAAAGATTTAATTGATATTTATTCACTAGAGTCCCCTATTATATTATTAGTGAGTTAATAAAAAAAATATTTTGTCAGGCTGGCTTTTCATTATTTTCTTATTAATGCTTGGAGGATTAATTTCTTCCGCAGGTGATTTATTAGGCTCCAAGATTGGGAAAGCTAGATTTAGTGTTTTAAAGTTAAGACCAAAAAAAACAGCAATATTAATAACAATTCTTACAGGAAGCTTAATAAGTGCTTCATCATTGTCTCTAATGATTTTAGTAAATAGACAGTTGAGGGTTGGTCTTTTTAGGTTAGGAGATTTACAGAAAAAACTTCAAGACAGTAAACAAGTTTTAATACCATTACAAAAAGAAAGAGAAAAATTAGAAAATAAAATCAAAGCCAAGGAGACTGAATTTAAACAATTAGAAAGAAATATAATTGCATTGAGGAGTGGTAAATTTGTAATAAGAAGCGGCCAGTCCTTACTTATTTCTGAAATTACTTCTTCTAACCAAGCAGATATTAACTCTAAAATAGAAAAAATAATTATTAATGCAAATAGATATACACACAAGATCGTTAAACCAAAAAGTAAAGAGATCAAAAATTTACTGTTATTAAGAAAAAATCATATTGAAGAGATGCAAAATACTATTTTAAAAGGTGGTAATTGGGTAATTAACATTAAATCTGTCAGGAATGTTTTAAGAGGGGAAAATTTTGTTTATGCTTTTCCTGAAATAATAGAAAATATGGTGATCGTTAAAAAAGGAGAAAAAATAACAAAAATAAATTTCAAACAAGAAGATTTTAATAAAAAAGATTTTGGAGATAAGATGAATTTTTTATTGTCTTCCAGTTTGGCTGAAGTAAAAAGAAGAGGTTCACTCATAAATGAAATCAAGTTGAAAAGTGAATCTGTAAAAGAATTAAGAGATTTCTTAAATAAAAATGAAAAAACTAATTTTGAATTAGAAGTAGTCTCTTTGAGAGAGAGTATGACTGCTCAACCAGTAATTGTTGAATTAAATATTAAATCTCCAAATTTGTAAATGTCTAGAGTTATAGCTATTGATCCTGGTATATCTAAGTGCGGATTGATTGTAGCTGATATTAAAGAAAAAAAAGTTTATGAAGCAATTGTTATCCAAAGTCATCTCCTTTTAAAATATGTTAAAAAATACTTGAACGATAATGATGCCAAATTTCTAATTGGTAATGGAACTAGTAGTAAAAACTATGTGGAAGATTTGAATCATTTAGTCCCTGATTTGATTATTGCTGAAGAAAATAATTCAACTTTTAGAGCTAAGCAAAGATATTTTGAAATTTTTCCTATAAGAGGTATAAAATACTTTTTACCTAGAGAAATATTTATTTTGAATAAAAATTTGGATGCATTAGCTGCTTTGATAATTATGGAGGATTACTTTAATTTTAAATTTGATATTAGTGAACAAATTAAGACTAAAACTTGGCTGAAATAGTAAATTTATATTCATTTCCCGCTTCGAGCTCATAATCTTTTTTTAAAAGGAATCTCAATAATGAATTTTCAATTAATGCTCTACCTAAAGGTGGTTTTACGATCAACATTCCTTTACCAAATGACCATGTGAAGAACCATTTGAAATCACTTGCTTCCACAACTCCTTTTACTTCTTGTTTTGTGAAAGAGTACTCTTTTACGCTTAGATGGGCTATGGTTTCAGGCTTTGCTTTCATTTATTAACTCTTTTCTCTATAAAAAGAATTTAATTCATTAATAATACAATCTTCATTTTTAGTATTTAATTCTGATAGCGATTCGATTAATTGTTTGTAAACTTTATCTAAAATTAAACTTTCTTTAGAAGAAATATTTCCTAAGACATGAGAAATAGTATTAAAGTTTCTATCATTTTCATTTGGAGGAGGTGAACCTATTCCAATTTTTATCCTATTGAAATTTTCAGTCTGCAATTTTTTAATAATATCTTTAAGACCATTATGTCCTCCAGAACTACCTTTTTTTCTAAACCTAATTTTACCCAAAGGTAAATCGATATCATCAACTATTATAAAAAGCTGATCTAAATCTATTTTGTACCATTCCACTATTGCCCTTACAGCATCTCCACTATTATTCATAAAAGTGTTAGGCATAAATAATCTATAAGTAGAATTATATATTTTGAATTCTGAATACCAACTTTTAAGTTTATTTTTTAGAGTAAATTTTGAATTATATTTTTCTGAAAAATTTTCAAGTAGTAAGAAGCCTATGTTATGTCTATTCTTAATATATTCTTTCCCAGGATTACCTAAACCTATTATAAATTTCTCATTATTATTCATAATTGAAATTTTATCTCATTAATATAAAAAATTATAAAATTGAAATTAGCAATGTTTAGGCATTGTCTAAGTGTACAAAATATAAAAATCTTATTTTTTTAATAAAAATTAAAAGCGTTAACTATTTGAAGAATTTATTTACACAATCAAAAGGATTAATCTAAAAATTAATACATCTAATTGCCATTCCAATCAACTGAGAAACCTTGTAAAAGTAATGATTGGTTGTAAATTTGTAGGAGTATGACTAAGAAAACTAATAAAAGTAAACCTATTACAGTCATAATAGGAACAGCTCCCCATCCAGGCACGACTTTTCCTTGACCTGAATTTCCAATAGCTTTCAAAAGAGTCCCTAATGCAGTTTTTTGGCCCATAGTAATTTCTCTAAATCGAATATATTTCGCTATTGTATAAGAGTTAATACATAAATTGTTTACAAACCTACCAAAATTGATGCAAACTTTATCATCCGCCCCAGATCCAGCTGTTTCTGTTGCAGTTACAATCCTTGCTTTACTCTTGGCTTTAACAGGTTTTGGACTTTGGACAGCTTTTGGTCCCAAAGCAGCAAAATTAACTGATCCGTGGGATGACCATGATGATTAACTCAATTATCTTTGATTTAAATTTGTCTGAAAGTATTTCAAAATTTGCCAAAAATATAAAAAAGTAAACCAATTACCATAAATTAAATATATCTATAATAAGATATAAATCTGTCAGCACACATAAATCTATGCTCGCCCTAAAAATTTCTGTTTACACTATCGTTTTTTTCTTTGTAGGAATATTTCTATTCGGATTTTTAGCAAGTGACCCTACAAGAACACCTAATAGAAAAGATCTAGAAAGTCCTCAGGATTAACTTTTATATTTAATTTGCTCATCATTTTGAATATTAGAAATCTTATAAAAGTCATATTTATTATTCCCTCACTAATTAATCTATTCCCTTCAGTTAACGCTACTGAGTTAATTACTACCAAAGAAAAAAATAATTCCCAATCAAAAAGCTTTCATAAATCCACTAACTTTTTGTCTGAGAGTATAAATGACTCTCAAAAAATATCACTTCAACAACTTAAAGATAGAAATACAAGAAGCTCAAAGGAATTTGTTAAAAATGAGTACCAATTACTTCTTTCTTATTTTAGTAATGGTAAAAAAGAATTGGAGATCCAATCTCAATTCCAATCTGAAAAAAATAATATTTTAAATGCAGAGGGTAATGTTATTGTTTTTTATTCAGGTAATACTCTTAAAGCAGATAGCCTTATTTATGATAAGACGAACAAGATTTTGAAAGCCCAGGGGAATGTTTCCTTGAGCATTGGTAAACAACTGTTCAATATGGTTAGTTTCCAATATGATTTCATAAATAAAAAAGGGTATTTGTTAGATGTAAAAGGATTAATAAAAACAGATAATCTTATTGATGACTTGTCTTTTAATTTTGCGACTTCAAAGATAAAAAATGCAGAAATTTTTAAACAGATAAAAAAAAATAAAGTCTTAAATACGCCTAACAAGGTTGACAATTGGATAATTTATACAGATAAAATTGAAATTGATGGTAAGAAATGGAAAAGCAAAAAAGCTTTATTTACTAATGATTTATTGGAATTAAAGCAAGTTAAGATGGAGATTAATTCACTTGAAGCTATTTCAAGCAAAGAAGGCTTAAGCTTTAAATCTTCTTTGAATTATTTGATTTTAGATGAGAAACTTTCCATCCCTTTTTGGTTTGGAAATAGAAATTTAACAAAATCTAATGAAACTTTCACCTTTCAAAATAAATGGAACTCAGGATTTGATAATTTAGAAAAAGATGGGTATTTTATTGGGAGGAAATTTAATACTATAAATTTGTTCAATGATTTTGTTCTTGATATTGAACCACAATTTTTAGTTCAAAGATCCCTAAAAGGTAATACAAAAAGTTTTGTAAATAAGGGAGATTCAATAAATGCTAACAAGGTTAAGCAAGATACAACTTTGGTAGATTATTTTGGTCTTAATTCACAAATTAAAGGAAAAATTAGTAACTGGAATTTGGAAATAAATAAGCAAATTAATTCTTTTGACTCAGATAAATTTTCCAATTCCATACGAATTAAGTCTAATTTAATTAAAGAAATTACTTTTCTTAATTCACGCTGGGAGAAAAGTTTTTTTGGGATTTTTAGAGATAGGGTTTGGAATGGTTCAATAGGTGAAGCTGAAATTTATACAGGCTATGGTTCGAAATTAGAAAAACAAAATTCTTGGGAAGTTAATGGTATTTCTCATAATGAAATTATATCTATAGGATTAGGATCTTTTAAAGGTGAAGCTTTAAATAATAAAAATTTGGTTACTGGTATAAAAGGTAATTTATTTTATTCATTAGATCAAAAATTCCCAATAACTGTTGATAACCTTTCAAACAAGTTTATTGATAGTTCTTTTGTATATATTGCTGAGCCAATAAAGAAGGGGCTTAGTTTTAATACTAAGATTGAGTTATTTTATTCTTTTTATGAAAATGGAAATACTCAAGATTACTTAGGTTTAGGTGTTGGCCCTGAATTTATTCTTGGTGATTTCAAAAACAAATCTTTTGATTACACAATGATAAGTCTTTTACCTTTTTATAAGATAAAAAGTGGAGATAGTATGTTTAAATTTGATCAAATTCCCGATAAATTCACCTTGAATATTGCTTTTGACCAACAATTGTATGGACCACTTATTCTTAAAAGTAATGCTAGTTTAAATTTAGACAGTGATTCAGAAGATTATGGTGATTTTATAAATTCTAAAATCTCATTAAATTGGAAAAAACGTTCTTATGAATTTGGAATCTTTTATCAACCTCATAATAAAGCAGGCGGAATTGCCTTTACTTTATTTGGGTTCGAATAGCTATTAGAAACTAGAATTAAAATTTATATAAGGTAAATCATTTAATTTTTGTTTAATTAATGCTTCATTCTCAAGGAGTTTTGATGTTGCATCCCATTCTCCAGATAAAAACATATTTTTTGAAGTTTCTTTTATTTCAAGATTAAATTTCAAATCTTCTGCTTTCGCAGTAGATTCGAAAAGATTAATCTCAAAAAATAAATTCTTGATATCTAAATATCGCTGAATTTCTTTTATTGATTTTTTTGGAAGAGTAAAGCATGGAATTCCAATCGCAATACAGTTGCTGTAAAAAATATCTGCAAAACTTTCTCCAATGATGGCTTTTATTCCCCATCTCATTAATGCTTGAGGAGCATGCTCTCTACTTGAACCACATCCAAAATTACTATTAACAATAAGTATTGAGGATCCCTTATTAGTCTCTAAATCAAAGGGATGATTTCCTTTAAGAGTTTTACGATCATCATCAAAAACAGATTTAGCCAATGAATCAAAATTAATGCATTTAAGAAATCGAGCAGGAATTATTCTATCAGTATCAATATCATCTCCCACTAATGAGATACATTTCCCATTTAATCGAGAAATTTTTCCCATTGGAGTTTTGAATTTGATACTCATTTGTTAATTAAATCCCTTACGTCACTGACTTTTCCTGTGATTGATGCAGCGGCAACCATAGCTGGACTCATTAGTAACGTCCTTCCATTTGGAGATCCCTGTCTACCTTTGAAATTTCTATTACTAGAACTGGCACTTACTTGATTTCCTATGAGTTTGTCTGAATTCATTGCTAAACACATTGAGCAACCAGGCTCTCTCCACTGAAAACCTGCGTTTATAAAAATTTTATCAAGACCCTCCTTTTTTGCTTCTTTTGCAACCTTCTCTGAACCTGGAACTACAAAAGCTTTCATATTTTTTGCTACCTTATGATCCTCTAATACTTGAGCGGCAACTCTTAGATCACTTATTCTTCCATTTGTACAACTACCAATAAAACAAACATCAATAGGGGTATTTTTAATTGATTGTCCAGGTTTGAAACCCATATATTCATAAGCCTCTCGAGCAATAAATTGGTCGTTTGGATGTATCTCGTTTAATGAAGGAATTTTTTGATTCACGCCGATACTTTGCCCAGGCGTAATACCCCATGTAATAGTGGGTTCTACTTTAGAGGCATCTAACTTGAATACATCATCATAAATACAATTATCACTACTTTTTAATGATTTCCACCATTTAACGGCCTTGTCCCAATTTTCATTTTGAGGCGCGCATAATTTATCCTTCATATAACTAAAGGTTTTTTCATCAGGATTTATATAACCGCATCTTGCTCCTCCTTCAATGGACATATTGCATACAGTCATCCTTTCTTCCATTGATAATGCACTTATGGCAGGACCTGCAAATTCATAGGCATAACCGACTCCTGCTTTTACTCCGAGTTGATTAATTATATTTAGTACTAAATCTTTAGCATAAATTCCATTTGATAATTTATTCTCACACCAAATTTGTCTAACTTTGAGTTTATTCATAGCTATGGTTTGACTAGCAAGTACATCTCTTACTTGGCTAGTCCCAATACCAAAAGCAATTGAACCAAATGCTCCGTGAGTTGACGTATGAGAATCTCCACAAGCTATAGTCATCCCTGGTTGGGTCAAACCGAGTTCAGGAGCTACTACATGAACAATTCCTTGATTACCGCTACCAATATTAAAAAATTTAATTTTGTGCTCAGTACAGTTCTTTTCTAGAGTATCAATCATTTGTTCTGCCAGATTATCTTTGAAAGGTCTACTTTGATTATCTGTTGGAACAATATGATCAACTGTAGCTACAGTTCTTTGAGGAAATTTTACCTTTAAATTTTTATCTTTCAAAGCTCCAAACGCTTGTGGGCTAGTAACTTCATGAATAAGGTGAAGACCGACAAAGATTTGATCCGAGCCACCAGGAAGGCTTGCAACTTTGTGCAAATCCCACACTTTATCAAATAAGGTATCTTGACTCAATTTGCAAAAAAAGTTACTTACTTTTAGATAATAATATTAATCTAAGGCTGTTTAAACACACATTTACACTTAGTCTTTGAATTTCAAGTCTATTTCTTGTTGAGCTAAATATTTTTTTAATATTGGTTATGTGATCATTTGGTCCTGAAATTGAGATATAAACCAATCCAACAGGCTTTTCTTTATTTCCTCCACTTGGACCGGCAATGCCACTAATTGCGATAGACCAATCAGAATTTAATTTTTCTTTTGCATTAATTGCCATAGCTTCAGCAACCTCTTCAGAAACAGCACCAAATTTTTTTATCAAATTTTCTGGGATATTTAATAATGATTGTTTAAGTTCATTACTGTACGAAATAATACTGCCCTTAAATACTTGTGATGAGCCTGGGATTGAGGTGATAGAGGAAGAGAGAAGACCTCCAGAACAGGATTCTGCAAAAACCAAAGATTCTTTTCTTTTTATTAATTCCTTAATTAATACACTTGATAAACTATCATTATTTTCACCAAAAATAAATTTCGAAAACTCGTTACGCAATTCATCTTTTACTGGTTTAATTAAATTTCTTGCCTCAAATTCATTTTTAGCCCTTGCAGTTATTCTAAGCTTCACCTCTCCTAAATTTGCATATGGCGCGACAGTGGGGTTTTCGAGTTTCAAAAGTTTATCTATTTTTTCTGAAACGGTAGACTCTCCTATCCCAGAAAATTTAAGAGTATTTGAGAAAAATATATTACCATCTGAAAAATTTTTTTTGATGTAATTAAATGCAGTTTCTTTCCACATGGCTTTCATTTCACTTGGTACTCCTGGAAAAGTTAAGATCGTAAATCCCTTAATTGGTTCCCATATCATTCCAGGAGCAGTACCTCTTGGATTATTAATTATTTGCGCATTTTTTGGAAAAAAACATTGTTTTTTTAAACTAGAATTTAGATTTGTGCTTGAAAGTGAAAGTTTTTTTTTAATTTCCTCCCATAAATATTCTCGTTCAGAAAGTTCGGCATTAAAAGATTTAGCGATTGCCTCAGTAGTTAAGTCATCTGGAGTAGGGCCTAGCCCACCTGTAGTAATTAAAAGATTGCTTCTTGAAGATATTTCATTAATCAATTTACTGATTCTTCTGGAATTATCTCCAATAGTTGACTGCCTGAAATGATTAAGTCCTAACAAAGACAATTCTTCAGAAATCCACTGAGCATTGGTATTTACTATGTTTCCTAAAAGTAGTTCAGTTCCTATAGAAAGAATTTCAACCCCTTTACAGTTAGGATCATTTAATTGATGGTTCAAGTTTACCTTCATAAAGAGGAAAACGATTACATAAAGCTAATACTCTTTCCTTGCATTTTTTTTCTATTAATAAATCATTTGGATAGAGTAATCTATCAGCAATAATTTCACCAACTTTAACAAATGCTTCTTCATTAAAACCTCTTGTAGTTAAAGCTGCAGTACCTAATCGTAATCCACTTGTGACAAATGGAGATTCAGGATCAAATGGGACAGTATTTTTATTAGCTGTGATGTTGACTTCACTTACCAGTAAATCAGCTACCTTACCTGTCATGTTAATACTTCTTAAGTCAAGCAAGACAATATGATTATCAGTACCTCCACTAACAATATCTATTCCTCTTTTAATTAAAGTTGAAGACAAAACTTTTGCATTATTGATAACTTGTTTTGAGTAACTAATAAAATCTGGCTGTAAAGCTTCACCAAAGGCAACAGCTTTAGCAGCAATAATATGTTCTAAAGGCCCACCCTGAGTTCCAGGGAATACAGATTTATCAAATTTCTTTCCAAATTCTTTATCTTTACATAAAATTAATCCTCCCCTTGGCCCCCTTAAGGTCTTATGAGTTGTAGTAGTTACCACATCACAATAGGGGATTGGATTAGGGTGAAGTTTACTTGCAACGAGTCCAGCTATATGAGCAATATCAGCCATTAGAAAAGCTCCTACTTCATCAGCAATTTTTCTGAATGATTCAAAATCTATTTTTCTTGGGTAAGCAGAATACCCACAAATAATTAGTTTTGGTTTTGTAGCTAAAGCAATATCTCTTATGACATTAAAATTTAATTTATTAGTTTCTTTATCAACTCCATAATGCACAGCATTGAACCATTTCCCACTCATATTGACAGGGGATCCATGGGTTAAATGTCCACCATGAGACAAATCCATTCCTAAAATTGTGTCTCCAGGATTTAGTAAACTTAAAAAGACAGCTGCATTTGCTTGAGCCCCACTGTGAGGTTGAACATTTGCCCAATCTGCCTCGAAAAGTTGTTTAGCTCTCTCGATTGCAAGTTCTTCTATCTCATCAACAAATTCACAACCACCGTAATATCTTTTTTGAGGAAGACCCTCAGCATATTTATTTGTTAAAACTGAACCCTGAGCTTGCATTACTGCTATTGATGCAAAGTTTTCACTAGCTATTAATTCAAGATGTGTTTCTTGTCTATTTTGTTCTGAACTAATTAAGTTAGATATTTTTGGATCACTTTCTTTAAGATTTTGAAGAATATTCATTAAAATAAAAGAATTTTAAATTAAATATAAACGATATTTTGAAAGAAAATGTAAAAAAAATATTTTATAATTTAACGCGCCTGGAGAGATTCGAACTCCCGACACCCTGATCCGTAGTCAGGTGCTCTAATCCACTGAGCTACAGGCGCATATTTATGTAATATCTCTGGTCTGGGGTCTCTTAGTCAACTGGATTTCAGTTAAACTACTAATATTAACAATCTAAATTTACAATTATGCCGATTAAATGGTATGGCAATGGTGATTCAGAAGACCCCACTTACAAACATTTTTCCCGAATAGTAAACTTTATAATTCATTGCATGGTATTTACTGCAGTTATAAGTGGAACTTGGCTTTTTAAAGAAATTAAACATGACTTGGGTTTTTTTAATAATTTTGCAATTGCATGGGCAGTTGTTCTCTCATCACATTTACTTTTTCTATTTATGAAAAAACCTAAGGATTTAAAAAAACAATCAACTTAAGGTTTAATTATGAATTCTCAGATGCAAATCACTGATCTAGAAAATATTATTTCAGAAAAAATTTTTATAAAAATAGAAAAATGGAATCTTTATCTCGGGGACGCTGGTTTAGCTAGAAATCTTGCTCTGGAATGTATCAGCAATTTAGAGAAAGGTAGCCAGCAGGCCGCAAAGTTAAGTTTAGAAGCTATTAAAGTTAAAATTGGAGACGGAAATCAAACAATTTTATTGTCGAAGTTGATAACTGCGTCTCAAAAGTGTGATTTAGAAGAAATACTTGATAATTTTTAAATTTTCATCATATCTTGATTAATCGATTTAATTTATTAACGCCGAATAACTTGGTTATCGAAAAATAAATTATCAAAAAAGCCAACAATCCTATAACTAATATAAATAATTCCCAAATGTTCGAATTTAATCTATTAATATTCTTGATAACCGAATAGCAAATTGTACTTGTGATAGAGCAGGCTAATGAAATAAGAATAAATTTTTTTAATAAAATAGTTTTAGGAACATTGATTCCATAATTATTAAAGTTTGTAGTAAGAAAAATACAAATAATTAAGTTAACTATTCCTGACGAAAGGATTATCCCAATAACACCAAAATTATAAGGAGATAAGTTTCCAAAATTAATAATTGGAGCTCCTACTAGAAACCAATCGAAAAAAACATTTAGTATTATTCCTGCAAAAGATAATTGAAAGGGTAACTTTGGGTTCTCAATTGCATAATAAGTTCTAACTAATAAATCTCTGAAGAGATAAAAGGGAATTCCAACAGCATAGGCAATTAAAATATTTTTTACTAAAAATACGGCCTCGGGATTAAAAGCTCCTCTTTGAAAAACAATTTGCACTATTTGATTATTAAATGTGATAAAAAAACCAGTTAAAAAAATAGTTGTTAAAAAACAGTATTCTATTCCTGAGATTAAACTTTTTTCTAAATTTTTATTATCTTTATTACTATTTAACTTTGAAAATTTTGGAAGTAGTGGCAAGATCAAAGCGTTTGATAAGACTCCAAGTGGAGCTTGTATAAGAAAATTGCCGTAGGCTAATCCAGATGCTGCGCCTTGAAAGCTTGATGCAAAAAACATATCAACAAAAACATTAATTTGCCCTAATCCGGATGAAATTGTTGCAGGAGCGATTAATTTAAATATTCTTTTCTCTTCATTTTTAAATAAATACCAAGCTGAATTGAATCTCAATAAGCCGATCTTATTGATTTCCCAGAACTGAACAGCAAATTGTATACAAGTACCTATTAAGGTTGCTTTTGCTAGTAATCCTGAATAAAACAAATAATTAGAATCTATATTTTGATGACTAAAGATCCAACTAGCTGAAATAAATAAAATTGTTGTCAGACTTGTTAAAGCTGGACTTATGCTTGATATAAAAAATTTGTTTCTTGAATTTAATGCTCCAAAACTCAACCCAATAAAAGCAGAAAGAGGAATACAAGGAGTTAGGATTCTTAATTGATAAGTTGCGATAGATTTAGCTTCATTACTTAAATTTGGAGCTATAAAATTTATTAGAAAACCCGAATTAAAATATACAATTACTCCTAGAATAAAAAATAACAAAGTAAGTTTAATACTTACTTTTGTTAAGACAAGTCCCCCCTCTCTCCTCTTAAGTGGAGTTAGTACCGCGACAACTGCATTATGTAATGGGCCATTAATTCCACCAATAATAATAAGTAAAAAGCCTGGAATTATGTAGGCGTAGTTATAGGCATCGTATGTTATTCCAATTCCAAAGGCTGCAGCGATAAATATTTGTCTTATAAAACCTGCTACTTTACTTAGAGATGTGGCAAACGAAATTGAAGCTACATTATTTTTAAAATATGAATGCATATGATATCGATTTAAATCTTTTCAAGAAGATTTAGACTACATTATATTTTGTTTTTAATCTAATTCACACTTTATGAATGATCGAATAATTGAATTTGAACCGTTAATTGAAGGAGTTTTAATTAAAAGATACAAAAGATTTCTTGCAGATATTCAGATAAATAATGGAGAAATAGTTACTGCCCATTGTGCTAATACAGGCCCGATGAAGGGTCTTTTAAACGAAGGAGCTAAAGTAAGAATTAGCTTTAATTCATCAACTACAAGAAAACTCCCTTGGACTTGGGAACAAGTTAGAGTATTAGGAAGTGATAACAAAGATGTTTGGGTTGGAATAAATACATTATTTGCAAATAAATTGATTAGAAAGGTTATTGAACAAAACTTACTCATAGATGAGCTAGGTGATATAGCTTCAATTAAGTCTGAGGTACCTTATGGCAAAGACAAAAAAAGTAGAATTGATTTTCTTTTAACTCCAAAATCTTCAAATCCTGATAATCGTAACATTTATGTTGAAGTTAAAAATACTACTTGGACTAAAAATAATGTAGCCTTGTTCCCTGACTCAGAGACAAAAAGAGGACAAAAACATTTAATAGAATTAAAAGGTTTAATACCAGAAAATAAGAGTGTTTTAGTACCTTGTATTACTAGAAAAGATGTAGATCATTTTTCTTCTGGAGATGAAGCAGATCCTTTGTATGGAAAGCTTTTTAGAGAATCAATTAATGCAGGAATGCTTCTAATTCCATGTTGTTTTGAATTTCATCAAGACCATATAACCTGGAAAGGATTAAAACCCTTAAAATTAAATTAATTTTTTGTGATTTTGAATTTAATCGTTTGAAATTTCTTACTTTAACAAAGATTTTTTAGTACGCAACAATTAAATTGGTATAAACGACTACTAGACATACATAAGTTTTCTGAGCAAAATTATATATGAAAGGAAACAGGACCTCCTGTTTTTTTGCAGACTAATTTTTTATTTATGACCACTGCTTTGCAAACGCCTCAAAGGCGCTCTAGGTCCAAGCTTCAAGATGCAAGTCTTGTTAACGGACCTATGCTCCTTTTGAGGAGTATTCGTGGGTTCAGTTCAAACCGCTCAATGTTGTGGCTTGCAACTGTCCCTCTAGCTTTGTTTGGTTTAGGTATTTTTAATCTTTCAGCTCACGCAGCTGATTTACCTGAGTTGAATGCAGCTTTTCTTGCCAACAATTTATGGCTTTTGATCGCTACTATTTTAGTGATCTTCATGAACGCCGGTTTCGCTATGGTTGAAGCGGGTATGTGTCGGTCTAAAAACGCCGTCAACATTCTTGCTAAAAATCTTTTCGTATTTGCTTTAGCTGTAACCTCTTATTGGTTTATTGGCTACTCATTAATGTACGGAGGAAGCGTTGCTGACGGATGGCTATATTTTGGAGGCCTATTTTTTGATCCCACAGTAACAGCCGATATGGTTACTGATGCTGGATTAGTTCCAACAGTTGATTTCTTATTCCAGTCTGCATTTGCAGGTACTGCAGCTACTATCGTTTCTGGTCTTGTTGCTGAAAGAGTTAAATTTGGTGAATTTGTTGTTTTTGCGATTGTATTAACAGCATTTATTTATCCAATTGCTGGCAGCTGGAAATGGAATGGTGGTTGGCTTGATTCTCTTGGCTTCGTTGACTTTGCAGGTTCTTCAATTGTTCACTCGGTTGGAGCATGGGCAGGTTTAGTAGGAGCTATGCTTCTAGGACCAAGAATCGGTAAATATTCCGACGGAAAGCCACAGGCTATGCCTGGTCACAATATGGCTATTGCTACCTTGGGTGCTTTGGTTCTTTGGATAGGTTGGTACGGATTTAATCCTGGTTCTCAACTCGCTATGGATCAATGGGTTCCTTACGTTGCTGTAACAACAACTCTTGCAGCCGCAGCTGGTGCTATTGGAGCAACTATTGTTTCTACCTTAACTTCAGGAAAGCCAGATCTCACAATGATCATTAACGGTATTCTTGCTGGTTTGGTAAGTATTACTGCAGGTTGTGGCGATATGACTCTTGCAGGAGCTTGGTTCGCTGGACTTGTTGGGGGTATTATCGTTGTATTCTCTGTTGCAGCACTTGATGCAGCTGAAATTGACGATCCTGTCGGTGCATTCTCTGTTCACGGAGTTTGTGGTGTATGGGGAACTCTCGTAATTGGTCTTTGGGGAACTGCAGTTCAAGGAGATGGAGCAGGTATGGGATTGTTCAATGGTGGTGGAATTAATCTACTTCTTGTTCAAGCTCTAGGTGCAGCAGCTTACGCTATCTGGACACTAGTTACTTGCTGGATCGCTTGGTCTGTAATCGGAGGATTATTCGGAGGAATCCGTGTATCTGAAGAAGAAGAGACTCAAGGTTTAGATATTGGAGAGCACGGAATGGAAGCATATCCAGACTTTGCATCTGCAAAATAAACTAAATTTAAGTAAATTTAAGAAACCTGACTTATGTCAGGTTTCTTTTTTTTTGCAATAAATTATTAAAAATGTTGTAATATCAAAAATATGGACACCCAAGCTTTTAGAAGATCTCTTCATCATTCGGAAAGATATAACCGGAGAGGTTTTGACTCCCCTACTAAAAGAGCCCAAGCTTTAGAAGAAGCTTACCAAAGTGATCTAATCACTTCAATTAGAAATAATCGTTTTACATATAAAAAAGGGAGATTAAATATAAAATTAGCCCAGGCATTTGGTTTTTGTTGGGGAGTTGAAAGAGCTGTTGCAATGGCCTACGAAACTAGAAGACATTATCCTAATGAGAATATTTGGATAACAAACGAAATAATACATAATCCCTCAGTTAATGATCATTTGAGAAAAATGAATGTTAAATTCATTTCAGCAAAAAATGGCATTAAGGATTTTTCTTTGGTTTCAGATGGAGATGTGGTTATCTTGCCAGCTTTTGGTGCTACTGTTCAAGAAATGAAACTTCTTCATGAAAAAGGTTGTCATATTATTGATACAACGTGTCCTTGGGTTTCAAAGGTGTGGCATACGGTAGAAAAACATAAAAAACATACCTTTACATCTATTATTCACGGTAAATTTAAGCATGAAGAAACTCTCGCTACTAGTTCATTTGCGGATAAATATCTTGTAGTACTTAATCTTGAAGAGGCAAATTATGTCTCAGAATATATCCTTGGCAGAGGTAACAAAAATCATTTTCTAAATAAATTTGCTCAGGCTTTTTCCAATGGATTTGATCCAGATAAAGATTTAGATAGAGTTGGAGTTGCTAATCAAACAACCATGTTAAAAAGCGAAACAGAGGAGATTGGAAAAGTTTTTGAAAAAACAATGCTTCATAAATTTGGTCCAGAAAAATTAAATAATCACTTTTTAGCTTTCAATACTATTTGTGATGCTACAGAAGAAAGACAAGATGCGATGTTTTCATTAGTTGATGAAGATTTAGATATCCTTGTGGTAATTGGTGGATTCAATTCTTCAAATACAACTCACCTGCAAGAGATAGCTATAAATAAAAATATTTCTTCTTTTCATATTGATACCCCTGAAAGGATTTCAGTTAAGGAAAATTCTATTTACCATAAACCACTTAAATCTGAAATGGTTTTGAAAAAGAATTTTATTCCTGAGGGAGAAATTAAAGTAGGTATTACTTCTGGAGCTTCTACTCCAGATAAGATAGTCGCTGATGTTATTGACAAGTTAATTGCTATTACTAAATAAATATTAATTTTTCTGCATAATTTTTAACTTTCTTAAATACATATCACCAAAAGATCCTCTTTATTATCTAGAATAATTAAAAGTAATTAGGAAGTATGGAAGACACAACACAATCTAATCGAGATCAAACAGCCAAAATGAATGCTTCAAAGGCTCCTCAAAAGGTAGAAGTTGTTGTGGCTAATCCCTCTACGAATTCAGAGGTCAATATATTAGGAGAATTATCTATATTTATTTTAAGGATTGGTTTTAGCGTTTTGATGATTCATCATGGCTTGGAAAAGCTTCAAGATCCTCAAGGTTTCGGAGAATTTGTTGTAGGTAAATATTTCCCATTCTTACCAGGTGACCCTGTTCTTTGGACCTATGGAGCCGCTATTACTCAATTAGTTTGCCCATTAGGGTTAGCATTAGGAATTTTTGCGAGACTTAGCTCTCTTGGACTTTTCTCTACAATGGCATTTGCTGTTTATTTTCACCTTTTAGATACAGGTTTAGAAGGGTTTCCATTAGCAGTAGTTGAAGGTCATAATTATGCTTTTGAACTTTCTTTCATATACGGAGCTATCTCTCTTTATTTCTTATGTGCAGGACCAGGGAGATTAGCACTTCTTCGTAAGACAAATAAAATCACTTATTATCCAAAATCAAATTGATTTAGTGTAGAAAATGCCTCTTCTTTGTAAATACCATAGAAATACCTTTTAGATTACACATTTCAATACTTTCTTCATCCCTTATACTTCCTCCTGGTTGAATAATTGAGCTTATTCCATATTCATTAGCAAGCTCTACTGTATCTGCAAATGGGAAGAAACCATCGCTTGCTAAAACGCCTCCATAACCATTTTCTTTAGCAGCTTGTAAAGCTATCATTGAGGCTCCAACCCTATTCATTTGTCCAGCTCCGATGCCAAGAGTTTGTTGATCTTTTGCAATTACAATGGCATTTGATTTAACGTGTTTGCAAATTTTCCAGGCAAAATTCAAATCTAAATAATCCTGAGTACTTGGAATTTTTTTAGTAACTGAAATCCAACTCTCAGTTTTTTCTTCACTATTGTCAGTGTCTTGAACGAGTAATCCTCCCATTATTGATTTAGTAGAAGTTTGGTTCTTTTTTAGGATTTGATCTTTTGAAAACTTTAAAATTCTTAAATTCTTTTTGATTTTTAAAATTTCTAAAGCCTCTGCATCAAAAGATGGAGCTACGATACATTCTAAGAAAATATCTTTGAGGTTTATTGCGGTTTCACTATCCACATTTGAATTAAAAGCAACTATTCCTCCAAATGCACTAACTGAGTCGCATTTCAAAGCATTCAAAAATGCTTGAGAGGCTGAATTACCTACAGCAGCACCACAAGGATTATTGTGTTTTAAAATGACAGATGCAAACGTGTCTGTTATAGGTTCATCTTTTTCTTCATAGCCAAATTCTAAAACTGTTGAAAGTGCCGACTCAAGATCCAATAGATTGTTATAACTTAACTCTTTCCCTTGTAACTGTTCTGCTGAGTTCCACCCAACATTATTTAAACCAAACCAAAAAGCTTTTTGATGAGGATTCTCCCCATATCTTAAGGTTTTGATTAGTGGATAAGATTCAATATATTTAGAAAATTGTAAATCTTTTTCTTTTCTTATCCAATTAGATATCGCAGTATCATAGTCAGCTGTATGTTGAAAAGCTTCAAGTGCTAATTTTGCTTTATATATTTCTTTTAACTCCCCTTTTTTACTCTCTTCAAGAAATTCTTGATATTGACTAGGATCCACTAAAACGGAAACGTCTTTATGATTTTTAGCAGCAGATCGAATCATGGATGGTCCTCCGATATCAATATTTTCAATAGCATCTTCCCATTTAGATCCCTTTTCAACAGTTTTCTTAAAAGGATATAAATTGACAACTACTAATTCAATTAATTCAAGATCGTAAGCTTCTATATCTTTTTTATGTTCTTCATCTGTTCTTTTAGCTAAAATTCCTCCGTGGATTTTCGGATGTAAAGTTTTAACTCTTCCTCCAAGTATTTCAGGAGAATTAGTAAAATCTGCGACTTTAATAACTGGAATTTTTGCTTCCATTAGATGTTTAGCAGTGCCTCCACTTGATAGAATTTTATAATTAAATTTTTCTACCAATTCCATACAAAATGGGATTATATTTTTTTTATCAGAGACACTTACTAGGGCTAATGGTGACATTATTGAAAAGTTTACTTACTTAAGAATATAAACATGAAATATGATATTGATCATGAATTTGTCGGGATTAGTTCTCAAACCGCAACTCATAGAATAATTTTGCTACATGGCTGGGGAGCCGATGCAGATGACCTTTTAACACTTGGGAAGGAGATTATAGAAAAAATAAATCTTGATTTTGAGGTAATTGCTTTGAGGGCTTCTGGATTACATCCAAGTGGTCAGGGAAGACAGTGGTATCAATTATACCCACATGATTGGAAGGAGGCTGAGGTTGAAGTAAATAAACTTATAGGTACATTAAAAAAATTTGATACTGATCAGATTTCAATAGGCAAAACAATTTTATTGGGTTTTTCTCAGGGGGCAGCTATGGCAATTGATGCAGGGTTTAAATTAAATTTAGGACTAATTGTTGCTTGTAGTGGTTATCCCCACCCAAACTGGGCGCCAGGAGCAAATTGCCCACCTTTAATTGTTAGTCATGGTTTATTTGATGAAGTGGTGCCTATAAATGCTTCAAGAATTATTCATGAAACGGTAAAAAATAAATCTTCTAAGTTTTGTGAATTAATAGAATTTGATGGATCCCATCAAATTGATTCAAATTTAAATGATTTTATAAGTTCAAATATAAATAATATTTTTTAAACGAAAGCATATTCGTATTCTTCAATCTCTTCCCAATCATCTGCAGTAAGTTCTAGACCTTCAAATATTTTTTCTTCACCAATTCCCTCAACTACGACTTTTAGTGATGGAAATAGAAAATGATTTTCTTCAGCATATTGGGCGCTAAATAAACCTTTTTCACCCCAAAAAAATCTATCAGTGGTATGTTCATTTCTTCGAACATTGAAAACTGAAGGGGCAGACAAGGCATTTTCAGCTATAAATCTTCTTGCAGCTGTAACTGGTTTATGTTTACCAGTTTCGATATGATAAATAGGTACATGTGCCATTACTCTTTGGCCAGCCAACCTTCTTCTGCTGATTCTTTTTCTCTTTTTTGACATTGATTGGTACTCCTGGAATTATAAATGAGATTAGCCTTATTTATTTTTACTAATCTTATATATGTGATTTTGAATTCACTTAAATTACATAGAGGACCCATCAACCCCTGATGTAGCTTAAAATATGATTAAATGTTCATATTTAAGGCTGGCTAAAGTCAGACCTCTTTATATATCTTAATACTTTTTTCATATTTTACAAGTCCTTTTCAGGGGTTTTTTTAAATTTACTAATTATGAAGCTCTCAAAAAAATTTGAAGAACTAATCATAAAACAGCTAGAGAGTTTTGGTTGCTCAATGGGAGTGACTCATTTGGTTATGTATCTTGCTTCAACTGAGCAAGGAACTAAAGCGTCTTTTGAAATGATTGGTCAATGGCCACAAATTGATAGGCTTCTAATATCAGTAGAAGATGATCCTTCACTAAAAGTATCTTCTCCTAATAGAAGATGGTACCCGCTTCAAGAAAACGATATCCTACTTGGTGTCCTTAGGGTAGAAACTGATTTGAAAGGAGGGAACTGGCCAGTATTTCTTGACTCTAGATTAAAAGCACTTTCACTATCTTTAGCCAAATGCGTTTCTATCGAATTAGAACGTCAAAATAAAAATGAAGAAATTAATTATTTAAAAAATCAGGTCAATGTCATAATCCATCAATTGAGGAATCCATTGGCAGCTCTTAGGACATATGCAAAATTACTTATAAAAAGACTTGGTTCAGATGATGACTCTATTGAAATAGTCGAACGCATGATAATAGAGCAAAAACAAATTAATAATTATATGGATTCTTTTGCTCAATTAAATTCACCTATTCAACTTCCTCTAGAAATTGGAGAAGAAAGATTATTATTACCACCAAATTTAGATAATAAAAAGTTAATAACTGTTCAGAGTTTATTGAGGCCAATTTTAGAAAGGGGTAAAGCAAATGCGAACTTGGAGAATAGAAATTGGATTGAACCTTCTCTTTGGCCAGATTGGACATTATCGCCATTAAAGGCTAAATATGCTGTAATTGCTGAAATTGTGGCTAATTTATTAGAAAATGCGTTTAAATACGCCCAAAAAGATGCTGAGATCGGACTCAGCATTATGAGTAAAGGTCTTTGCATATTTGATGATGGTAAAAAAATAAGCAAAATTGAAAATGAGAAAATTTTTCAAAAAGGCTTTCGAGGATCTGCGGCTAAGAAGAAGGATGGCACTGGTGTTGGACTTTTTTTAGCGAGGAAATTAGCAAAACAAATTGGAGGAGAGTTGAGATTGCTTGAAAACTCCTCAATTAATGAATTTAAGGAATTAAATAATCTAAAGAAGAAAAATATTTTCTATTTAGAACTTCCTATAAAAGAATTGCATTCATAAATAACATTGCAGTTTCGACTAGTACAACACTCGCACCGCAAGCATCTCCATTGAAGCCTCCAATTTTATTCCCAAGTATGTTTGGAATAGAATAACTAAAAAAAATACCAATCAAAATTAGAAATAAAAATTTAATAAATATTGCTTGGGATGTAATTGAGACAAATTGGTATACGATGAAAATTAAAAGAAAAACTATGGAAATCAAAGATTCTTTTTTAAATCCATTCCAAAACTTTTTGTGACTAAAAGATTTTTTCTTATAACTCATATATTTAAACTTTTCTATAAAAAATAAATTTGAAAATCTTCCCCAAAATAAGCATATTGGCAAAACAAAAATTATTTGGTTTTGAATTTTGAGTATGCAAGCAATTTGAATTAAAGTTATAAAAACTAAAGATTGAACGCCAAAGGATCCAACTTTACTGTCTTTCATAGCTTTTAAACGTTTCTTTTTACCGGCAAAAATACCATCGAAAGTATCCATTAAACCATCGATGTGTAGACCCCCTGTAATTAAATATCCTGCAGCCAAACAAATTAAAGCAGATGCATAAATAGACCAAGAGTTTTCGCTTAAAAAAATAAAAATATAACTCTGTATTGCTCCAATAAAAAATCCTAAAGGAGGCGCAAATTGTGCAATATTTTTAAATTCGGGATTAATTAAAGGTATCTTTGGAAATGTCGTATAGAAAATCCAAGATCCTGCCAAATTTTTTATTAAATATTTTTTGATGAGATAAAAATAGATTCAATAATGAATAATAGGGTAGATTAATAAAAAAAGGATCAAAAAATTTTATAAATTATCGTGTTTGAATTTGAAATTAAATCGAATTGCAGTAATACAGAGGCAAGAACTGGTATATTTCATACCCCAAATGGTCAGGTAAACACTCCAAGATTTATGCCTGTGGGTACTTTGGCAACGGTTAAAGGAATTTCATCAAAGCAGTTAATCTCTACAGGATCAGAAATGATTCTTTCAAATACCTTCCATCTTCATCTGCAACCTGGAGAAAAACTAGTTAAAGAATCTGGTGGAATACATAAGTTTATGAATTGGGATAAGCCTATTCTTACTGATTCAGGTGGATATCAAGTTTTTAGTTTGGCTAAATTAAATAATATTTCTGATAAAGGTGTGGAATTTAAAAATCCAAGAGATGGTAGTCATGTATTTTTATCACCTGAAAAAGTAATGCAGATTCAAATGGATCTTGGTTCGGATGTTGCGATGGCTTTTGATCATTGTCCTCCGCACACAGCTAACGAAAATGATATTGAGGACTCTTTACAAAGAACTCATTCATGGTTGCAAAAATGTGTTGAAACTCATAAGAAATCAAATCAAGCACTATTTGGAATAGTTCAAGGTGGTAAGTATCCAACATTAAGAGAACATAGCGCAAAATTTACAAGTTCTTTTGATCTGCCTGGAATAGCGGTTGGAGGTGTCAGTGTTGGAGAAGCAGTCGAAGAAATACATAATGTAATTAATTACATCCCGAAATTCTTGCCAATAAATAAACCAAGATATTTAATGGGAATTGGCTCTCTAAGAGAAATTTCTTTAGCTGTTGCAAACGGATTCGATATATTCGACTGTGTTTTGCCTACAAGACTGGGAAGACATGGGACTGCATTTTTTAATGATGAAAGATTGAATTTGCGAAATGCTCGATTTAAAAATGATTTTTCTCCAATAGATAAAACTTGTAAATGTGAAACTTGTAAATCGTATTCTCGTGCTTATTTACATCATTTAGTTAGAAATGATGAAATATTAGGTCTAACTCTTATTAGCCTGCATAATATTTCTCATTTAATACGATTTACAAATGCAATTTCAGCTGCAATTAAAGATAATTGTTTTACAATAGATTTCGCTCCCTGGAAAAGATCCTCTATTGCTCACCATACGTGGTAACGTCTTAAGATAATTAATTTATTAAGAAGGTGCTTACTCTTTTAAATACATTCGCCGAATTGCCTGAAGCGTATAAGGCTTTTGCTCCAACAGTTGATGTTCTGCCTTTAATACCTTTATTTTTCTTTTTGTTAGTATTTGTTTGGCAAGCTGCAGTTGGATTTAAATAAAGACTATTTATATATTAAATAGGAATTTCCAGTGAAATCGCATCACCAGAGTTTTCCACTGCACACTCAATAAAATCTGCAATTTTTAATGCCCTTGAGGCTTGTTCTCCATCTACTTCTGGAGATTCCTTACCTTGTACGCATTTAAGAAAATGTTCTAATTCTGCATATAAAGGCTCAATAGAGGTTGTGCTTACTTCCTCAACATATCCATCATTCCTATAAACTAATTCGCCGTGATCTGCGGTATAGGATTCATGGGCTTTTCTATGGATTTGTAAAGAGTGATTTAAGAAGTCTGTCTCAACAAGACTGTTTTGGCAATGAGCACTTAAACTCCTAATTTTTTTATGACTCATCTTGCTAGCAGTCAAACTTGCAATAATATTATTATTGAAAACTAAAGTAGCATTTACATAATCTATCAAGCCATCATTATTTCTTCCTCCGACAGCTGCTAATTTCTGTATTTTCGAATTAACTAATTCAAGAACTAGATCAATATCATGAATCATTAAATCCATTACAACTGATACATCGTTCGCTCTATCAGCATGTGGACTATGCCTTCTTGCTTCTAAAACAACAATTTCTTCATTTTGGACAATTTTATTTAACTCTCTAAAAGCAGGATTAAATCTTTCAATGTGTCCAACTTGTAAAAGACAATTCCCAATTTTTGATGCATTTATTAAGTCTTTGGCCTCTGACTCATTAGCTGCAATAGGTTTTTCAATAAGGACATTTACTCCTGCTTTGAGACAATCTAGACCTACTTTGTGATGAAGAAGTGTTGGAACTGCAATACAAATTGCATCAACTTTAGGAATTAGATCATGATAATCTTTAAACCACTTACACTGAAATTGCTCTATTGCTAATTTACCTCTATTCTCATTTGGATCGGCAACTCCCACTAAATCGGCATCTTTAAGTAAGCTAAGTACCCGAGCATGATGCCACCCCATATTGCCTATACCAATAACTCCAACCTTTACAGGGGATGAGGTTGGTTTCATATCTTATAGTCCATGTATATTTAGTTATTATGATTCATAAGATGTCAATTTTAACTTTTTAGAAGAATTATTTTTACACGATCAATTTTAGGACCTGACATTGAAATAATTTCAAATTTAATATTTTTAAAATCTAAACTATCGCCAATTTTCGGGACCTTTTGAAATTTTTCAAGAAGAAATCCAGCGATTGTATGATAATCAGCTCCTTCAGGAATAAAACATCCTAACTTTTTATTGATTTCTATGATTTCTGCTTTGCCAGCAATGGACCACTTCTTGGATAAATTATCCAGCATCTTCATATCAGAATATATACTGCTTTTCAACATTTCTTCTCCAACAATTTCCCCGGTAAGATCAGCTGCAGTTATAAGACCCTCTGTTCCACCATGTTCATCAACTACCAGCAAAAATGGATTGTAATCCCTAACGAGAGGTAATATCTCTGCTAATGAGCATGTCTCTATAACTTTTGTAACAGGCAAGAGGAAAGGTTCTAATAATGTATTCGCTGCCATTTCGCTTTTAGAAATTGGTTTTGCTAAGTAACGTAAATCTAAAACTCCTAAAACATCATCTAGTGACTCACCTATCACAAAAAAACGTGCATGCCTTGTTTTATCAACCTGTTTCATAAGATCAGCAAAGTTAATATTTTTGGGCAATGTTACCATTTCAGATCTTGGGATCATTACTTCTTTGACTTGAGTATCTTTCAAAGCAAAAACACCTTCTAGAATATTTTTCTCATCAGGCTTTAATCCCGTAACATTATCAGTTTCTATCAACGTTTCTAACTCACCAGCAGATAATCCTGAATTTAATGAATCCCATTTGTTGTTTAGATTAAATAATCTTAAACAAGCACTGGCAAAGAATTCTATTACTGAAACAACAGGCTGCATTCCTTTGCGAACGGCATCAAAAATTGTAGTTAATCTTAAAGCAGCTGATTCTGGATTATTAATTACTAGTGCTTTAGGAATAAGACCAGATATAAGGGTAACTACAAGTACTATTAATAAAAATAATATAAGATCATATATTCGATTTGAAAAAATATTTTCGTGCCAAAATTGATTAGCTAAACCTTTGCTTAACCAACCAATTGCTATAAGAGAAATTGTTACTCCAAATTGAGACGCTATTAGAGAAGATCTGAATCTTTTTTGGATTTTTAAAATGGAAAATGCTCCTTTTCTTTTCTCCTCTATAAGCCTCAAAACTTTACTTGGCCTTATTAACAAAAATGAGAGTTCACTTGCAGCAAAAAAAGCTGGAAATATCAAAAGTAATAATAGAAAAAATATTTTCATCAATTAACAAATTAGTGATGGGGGTGGCGAGGATCGAACTCGCCTAAGCCAAATTATGAGTTTGGTGCATTCACCAGATTGCTACACCCCCAAATTTTTGTAGTAGTGCTTAATTACTTACAATATAAAAATAATATTTCAAAAAGCACCAACTTAGTAAGTTTTTGTGAGATTTCTTTTTTTTCTCCTAATCTTGAAATATAAGTTGACCTTCTATTAATGAACAATTTTTCGCAGAACTATTATCTATACAAGAAGAATCTACTTAAACTTTTAATTGAAAAATCTTATAAGAAAGGAAACTTTACATTGGCATCTGGCAAACAAAGTGCTCATTATCTAAACTGCAAACCAGTATCTCTTAATGGTATAGGTTTGCAATTAATTAGTAATTTGTTTTTAGAGTTAATTGATTCAAGTTCAAAAGCTGTAGCGGGGTTAACTTTAGGAGCGGATCCTTTAGTTAGTGGTGTAATAGTAACAGCTGCTTCTAAAGGTTTATTATTAGATGCCTTAATAATAAGAAAAGAAGTAAAGGAATATGGAACAAAAGCTGGATTAGAGGGCCCTATATTAAAGGAAGGGACGATAGTAACTGTCTTGGAAGATGTTGTCACTACAGCTGGATCGGCTATTAAAGCAATTAATAAGTTACGAGAAAATAATTTTATGGTTAAAGAAGTTTTGTCTATTGTTGATAGAAAAGAGGGAGGATATGAGGCCTTGAAAGAACAAAATATACAATTAAAAAGTTTATTTTCAATAGAAGACTTTATCTAAATAATGTCAAAAATTAAGGAAAATAAAGTACAAATTTGGCTTGAAAAATTTGATTGCTTTTCTATTACTGGAAAAGATAGTAAAAGATTCTTAAATGGAATAACGACAGGAAATATTGTTGATTTTAAAAACAAGGTTTTAAAAACTTGTTGGTTATCCCCAAATGGAATTTTAAAATCATTACTTGAGATTAATTGCTTAGAAAATAAATTAGAAGTAATTGTCTTTGTAGGAAATACTAGTGAGATTAGAAAATACTTTAATGACATTATTTTTCCGTCCGATGATGTTTTATTAAGTGATACTTTTTCAATTAATAGACTTCAGGAAGTTGATGCTATGAATTCATGGAGAATCACACAACCTATTTTTTTTAAAAATGAAGATAAAAAATTTGATTTTTATAATAAAAATCCAAATTCAATGAATAATAATGATTTGCAATTGTGGAAGATAAATCAGGCTATACCATCTTTAGATTGTGAAATTAATGGAAAAAATAATCCACTTGAATTAGGACTCACAGATCTTATAGATTTCAATAAAGGTTGTTATTTAGGTCAAGAAACAATGTCAAAAATCAGGAATGTTTCTTCATTAAAGCAGGAGATCAGAGTATGGACGACTAAAGATAAAGATTTAAATTTAGAATGCGATAATAGAATTATTTACAATAATAAGAATAAAGAAAAATCGGTTGGTTATATTACCAGTATTTATAAATTAAATTCTGGAATAATAAAAGGTTTGTCAATGATAAAGAGAAAATACTTAGATAAGGAAAATTATTTTTTCTCTGATAAAGTTGGCCAAATTTCAATATATAAATCTGTAGGGTCAACTTTTCTTTAATTAATCTTTTCGTGTTTTTTTATTAACCACCTCGCGATTTGAAGTGTAGCCAAACAGTCATCTCGGTTATATTTTATTATTTTTTTTAGAAAAAGATCATTTAAAGTACTTTTATATTGAATCCACCAATATAAAGCTTTTGATCCACTCACATTTTTTTGTTTCCATTTGAAGCCCATCCAATTAGCAACTGTTTTTAAACTATAATTTCTAATCGGTAATATCCACGATCCTCTTACAATTAAGTGTAAGTCTATAAATCTCGACTTTAGGATCTCAATTTCTTTTACATCAAGATCTAATTGCCTAGCTAAATTTAAAATTGCTATCCTCTCAGTCTCACCATAATGTAAAACTGGCCAGTATTTTTTAGAAAAAAGTTTTTTGATAATTTCTCGATTAGATTTTTTAGTATTATTTTTAAGGTTTAATATTGGATCATAAAAATCATCTTCAATATTTTGAAACAAATTATTTACTTTTAAAAATCCATACAAAAAATCATGTTTCTCGTCTGGATTTGACTCGATATCAAAAATAAAGAATCCTGAATCTTTATTTAATAAAAGATAAGATAAGTTTTTATTTTCAAAAATTCGAATTGGTATTCCTGATAAATATGCTTTTGATTGCTTTATAAACTTTGAAGCTTTTTCAAATTTTTGCTCCTTGAATTGAAAAAGTTTTTCTCCTAAATCGATTTTTTTAGCAGCAGATAGTTCTTTAATATTAGATATCCCATTTTTTTGGAGAAATAAGGCTGTTTTAGAACCGATTCCATCTATATCAGTTAGATATCCATTATCTTTTGCTTCTTTATCACAAAAATTTTGCCATGAACATATCGTACATTTTTTCCTGTCTTCAGTAATATCTGGAATAGATCTTTTTAGATATTCATTTAAATTTAAAAACGTATTTAATACTTTTTTTCTTAATCGTTGATTCAAATCAATTTTTTCAATATTAATTTGATTTGAAAAATTTGAAATTACTAATCCTTTTTCAATGTTTGATTCTTGAAAGGACTCTAATACAATCGAACAAAAAGCTAAATCAAATAGATGCTCTTTTGTTGTTCTATGGCCTAACTTATAAACAACAGGAATATATTTATATTCTCCCCATTTGCTACGTCCACCTACTTTTTTAAGTAATTGAGGTTGGATTTCTGCATTTATATTATTGATTACTTTAGATCTTGCTTTTAATCCGATTACCCCAGTTGAACCCCTCTTACAGGCTTTTGTCCCAGAATATAAATCTCCATCACTTAGTTTATAAAAGGTTTTGTATCGATTAATTATTTCTATAGATTGGTGTGGTGACCAAATTTTTTTAGATTTATTGCCCTGGTAATCTAGCCAAGCTTTTCTTTTGCATCTTATAAAACTTTTTAAATAAAGATTATTCAAATTTTTTTGCAAAGGCAGTTTAAATTTTTACTCCTATAAATTAATATAGATAATTATTGGAAATCAAGGAACTTTTTAACTTTGTCTTCAGATAAACTAAATGAAATAAAATTCGGAACTGATGGCTGGAGAGGAATAATTGGTTTTGATTTCAATCTGTCAAATCTTTCAAGAGTTGTAGTCGCTTCATGCCAGGAATTATATTATCAATACTTCGAAGAAACTAATTCTAAAAAAATTCTTATAGGTTACGATCGTAGATTTATGGCAAATGAGTTCGCAAAGGAGATAGCATCTTTTGTTAAAGGATGTGGTTTTGAACCTATTCTTTCTACTAGTTATGTGCCAACACCTTCCTGCAGCTTATACGCCAAAAAATTTATGTTTTTAGGTTGTTTAGTTATTACTGCAAGTCATAATCCTTATAATTGGCTTGGTTTAAAGATTAAAAGTTTTAAAGGATGTTCTGTGGATGAATCTTTTACTAAGGAAGTTGAAAAAAGGTTACTGCTGGGAAACTCAATTGAAAGATTGGAAGGTTCATATGAAAAAGTTGATATTAAGAAGTTTCATTTAGATCACATTAAATCTAATTTTAATATTGATTTTATTGCAAATAATTTAAAGAAAATGAATTTGCATATTTTTGTTGATTCTATGCATGGTTCAGCAGCAAATTGTCTTAGTCAGATCTTTGAAAGTTGTGATACAAAAATTTTTACAGAAATTAGATCAGATTCTGATCCTTTATTTGGAGGAAATCCTCCAGAACCACTCCAAAAATATTTAGATAATTTAACTGAAATATTAATAAGAACTTCTAAAAAAGGTATTAAAACTCTAGGCATAATTTTTGATGGTGATGGTGATAGGATTGCTGTAATTGATGAAAAAGGAAGATTTTGTAGTACTCAAGTTTTATTACCTTTCTTTATAAGTTATTTGGGAGAAAAGAATGAGAATTTATATTCAGTACTTAAAACTGTTAGTGGTTCAGATATAATTAGTAATATCGCAAAAAATCAAAATAGAGAGGTTGTCGAACTGCCGGTTGGTTTTAAATATATTGCAAAAAAAATGATAAAAGAAAAAATATTTATTGGAGGAGAGGAATCAGGAGGGGTAGGTTTCGGAGACTTTATGCCGGAGAGAGATGCTTTATATGCAGCTATGATTTTATTAAATGGCATCGCAGAAAAATCAAAATATTTATATGAAACTTTAGATCAAATTCAAGAAAAATTTGGTCCAAGTTTTTATAGAAGGATTGATATTAAATTTCCAAATCAATCAGAAAAAGAAATTTTTGAAAAATTTATTAAAAATAATATTCCTTCAAAAATATGTGGTTATAGTATTACGAATGTTTCAAATATAGACGGCATAAAATTGAGAATGGGTAATAATTTTTGGCTATTATTTAGGTTCTCGGGAACAGAGCCTCTTTTAAGATTGTATTGCGAGGCGAAATCTGAAAATGATTTAAATGATGTTTTGGAATGGAGTCAAAAATATATAAATAAAGTAAAAAATATAAAATGAAGAAATTATATTTAGCAAGTAAAAACCAAGGTAAAATTGAAGAATATAAAAAGTTACTATTAAATATAAATTGCCAATTATTACTTCAACCAGAATCAATAGAAGTTGAAGAAAATGGTATTACATTTAGAGAGAATGCAATCAAAAAGGCAAGCGAAGTTTCTAAAAAAACAGGAAACTATGCCATTGCAGATGATTCTGGAATATGTATTGATGCTTTGGATGGTAAGCCAGGAATTTATTCATCAAGATATGCAGAAAATGATCAAAAAAGAATTGAAAGAGTCTTACTTGAACTTGATGGAGAAAAAAATAGAAGTGCTTTCTTTATTGCCAATATTTGTGTATGTTCCCCAAATGGTGAGGTGATTATAGAATCTGAAGCTAAATGTTATGGCAATATTATTTTAAACCCAAGAGGAAAAAGTGGTTTTGGGTATGACCCAATTTTTGAGGAAGCATCTACCAGATTAACTTTCGCAGAAATGAATAATGTTATTAAAGACTCTTGTAGTCATAGAGGTAAAGCACTAAAAAAAATTATTAAAGACTTGCTTGAAATTTTTTCTTGACTTCAATAAACCCATGATCCATGAAGGCCATGTGGAATCGAAATAGGTAATTCATAAGCAGCTAATTCTTTTAAGTCTTTTGCGTCTAATATCACTAAATCGCTTCCTCTTCTTTCTCCGTTCCATAGAAGTATAAATAAAAATCCCTCATCTTCTTTTGAAGAGTTTTCTGATGGAACCATAATTGGTTCACTAACGAATCCACTTGGACCTGCTGACCAAGAAATCTCTTCCTTAGAAGTTAAATTTATTTTTTTTATTGCTTGAAGTGGAGCGTTCCCAAGTTTTTGAGATGTGCTTGCCATCCAACTAAAAGTTGCTGTAAGTGCTAAGTTTTTAGGATTAACAACAGCAAATTCACAACATTGTTCACTTAAAGTTTCAAGTTCACAAGTTTTTTTCTTTAGATCAATAAATGATCTTTTTAGTTTTCCTTCTGGATATTTATCAAAGTCAATATCCCTAAAATTCTCGTCTGGACCAACTGATGGGAAATCATCATAAAAAATACTATCTAATATGATTTTGGAATCTTTTTCAAATGCATTTACATGATGAAAAACGAATCCTTCTGGAGCATCTATTGTTAAGGGTGGCTGACCTCTAAATAATCCACTTTCTCTGGGGATGATAAAAAACTTTGCCTTTTTATTTGGGTTTGACTTTAGACATTGTGCTGCTCCTCTTTGACCCATTACAAATGGAAGAGGATTGAAATCAATAGCATTCTGTAAAAATATTGCCCAATTAGTTGTAATTGCGAAATCATGAAGGAATGCAAAGCCATTAAAGGTATCTTTTCTGTCGAAAATGAGCTCTCCAGAATTTGAACCAGCATTATTAAATTCCATTAATCTAATGGTACTTTTTGGCCCGGTTTGTACTCCAAACGTGACTAAAAGTTCTGAAGATGCATTTGAGTTTAGGTCTGTTTTGGGATGTGCACTGAATGCTTCGTTAGGCTTGAGTACCCCTTTTAATGTTGTTAAACCAATAGTGTCCAGACTATCAGGATCCATTGCATGTGGACCGGCTGCTTCCCATAATGCGAGAATTTCATCTCCTAATTTAACGACATGAGTATTAGCGATATTCTTGAATTTTAGATCTAATGCATTATTTAAAATTCCTCCATTTTTCTGTGTACCAAAAACACCTCTATAAATAAATTTATTTATTTTTTCTTCTTCCAAATAGCCTTTAGTTTTAACAAATCTATTTGTTAAGAACGGCTGACCATTTTCGAATTTTATGGATGTTATCATTCCATCTCCATCAAATGGATGATGAACCCATTGTCCACCTCTCTCTAATATTCCTGGACCATTTCTTAATAATGTTCCATTTAAATTATTAATATGATTACCTTTGCTGATTTTTAGAGGCTCATTGGTGAGCTCCTTTTCTACATTTTGATACGCACTTGACCAATCTTCTTTATTAAAACTTTTAGATTTATCAATTTTTTTATCTTGTAAATTAGTCACAACAAAATAATAACTTTATCTATCTTCGCCAAAAATCAACTTAATTGTGGCTGATTCGAAAAAATTCCTATTTTATTGATTTTCAAGCATTCCTTTACTGCTTGGAATTGAATCAGATCTTCTTAGATCTATTTCGGTAGCCATTCTCATTGCTCGTGAAAAAGCTTTAAAGCAAGCCTCAACTATATGATGTGAATTGCTACCTCTTATTTGATTAATATGCAGAGTAATCCCACTGTTATTTACAAAGGCGATAAAAAACTCTTTTACTAGTTCAGTATCATAATTGCCAATTCTAGGAGCTTTTAATTGAAGATCATAAGATAGATGTGGTCTGCCGGAACAGTCCAAAGTAACTTGAACTAATGCTTCATCTAATGGGGCAAAGAAATGTCCAAATCTACTTATTCCTTTTCTTTCTCCCAAGGCTTTTGAAAATGCTTTGCCTAAGGCGATTCCTACATCTTCATTTGTATGATGATCATCAATATGGGTATCTCCAATTGCTTTTATTTTTAAATCGAATAAACCATGACTGGATATTTGATGAAGCATATGATCTAAGAAAGGTATCCCGGTTTCAATTTCGGAAATCCCATTCCCATCTAAGTTTATAAATACAGAAATATCTGTTTCATTAGTTTTTCTTTTTATTTCAGATTGCCTTAAAGATGACATTTTTATGCAAAAAATTTAGTTTACATTCCATTAATGCAGTAACCCGCATCAACATAAATTGTTTGGCCTGAAATGCCGCTAGACAGATCACTTAATAAAAAAGCAGCAGTATTACCTACTTCCGTTTGAGTGACTGTTCTGCGTAAAGGAGCCTTTTCTTCAACATTGTGAATCATATCTAAAATGCCACCTATAGCAGAACTAGCAAGAGTTCTTATAGGTCCAGCACTTATTGCATTAACTCTGACTTGTTTTTCGGGCCCAAGTTCTGCAGAAAGATATCTTACTGAAGCTTCTAAAGCTGCTTTTGCAACTCCCATCACGTTGTAGTTAGGGATCGCCCTCTCTGATCCTAAATAAGTTAATGAGACAACGCCAGCACCATCGCTAAAAAGTGGTTTTGCTGCTTTACATAAAGGTGCTAACGAATACGCACTTATATTAAGAGCCCTATCAAAACCCTCTGAAGTGGTGGCACTATAATCTCCAATCAATTCATCGCGTCCTGCAAATGCTAGGCAGTGAACTAATCCATCAACTTGCCCCCAATTGTCTTTTATATTTTTAAAGATTTCTTCAATTTGAGCTGGATTTTGAACATCAAGAGGCAAAAATAAGGATGGGTTTAACGGTTCAGTTAGTTCTCTAACTTTAGATTCGAATCTTCCCTTATCATCAGGCAAATATGTGATTCCAAGTTCTGCGCCAGCTTTTGAAAGTTGTTGAGCAATACCCCATGCTATTGAACGGTTATTGGCAATTCCCGTAACCAGAATTTTTTTGCCAGATAGATTTAGAAGCATTTTGTTTATTATTTCTATATATTCTCCTATATCAAAGTACCTATCTTTACGGATTACTGCAAAATATACAATAATTTTCAAATATCAAAGAATATTCAACTTAAACATGGTCAAAACAAATTCTATGGTTTTGGAATTAGGTTTTCAATTACCTAATTTCAAAATGTTAAATGCTAATTCTTCTAATAATCAATATTTTAATTCTCATAATCTAGATAATCGGCATTTACTTTTAATGTTTATTTGTGCCCATTGTCCATTTGTTAAATATATTGAGAATCAAATTTTCACTTTAAGTAAAGAAATTGAAAATACAGTTCAAACAGTTGCAATTTCTAGTAATGATATTGTCACTCATCCTTCAGATTCTCCTGATCATTTGAGATTTCAAGCACAATCACAGGGATGGAGTTTCCCTTATCTATATGATGAAAATCAAAATTTTGCTAAGGAATTAAAAGCGGCTTGCACCCCAGATTTTTATCTTTTTTCAAATGAAGGAGATGGTGATTTTTTATTGTTTTATCATGGCCAATTAGATGATAGTAGACCAGGTAATAATATCCCTCTGTCTGGAAAAGATTTGCGCTCTGCTGTAAAAGATTTGAATCAAGATAATTCTTATCCCTCAAATCAGATTCCTTCTTTAGGTTGCAATATAAAATGGACTCCTGGTAAAGAACCGAGTTGGTTTAAATGAATTAAAAAATTTTTTACCCATAGAAATGTGGTTTAGGGTTAATATATTCATTATGCAGATACCTCCATTTACTTTAAATAGGCAGTACCAAGAAATTGGCTCAGAAATTGAGAGCGAGGTTTCTAAAGTTTTAAAAGGGGGCCAGTATATTGGAGGACAAGAAATTGCCAAATTTGAGGAGAGTTTTTCGAGTCTGATTGGTGTTGAAAATACTATTGGATGTAATAGTGGAACTGATGCTTTAGTATTAGCTTTGCGCGCATTAGATATTGGTGTGGGTGATGAAGTTATTACCTCATCTTTTAGCTTTTTTGCTACTGCAGAGGCTATTAGCGCAGTTGGTGCTAATCCTGTTTTGGTAGATATAGATCCAGAAACTTATCTCATTAATACTGAACTAATAGAACAAGAAATAAATTCTAATACCAAGGCAATTATGCCAGTTCATTTATTTGGGAATGCAGTGAATATGACCTTAATAAAATCTTTGGCCAACAAATATGACTTAAAAGTAATCGAAGATTGTGCCCAGGCAACATGCACAATGTGGGATAATTCTAAAGTAGGTAGTATCGGTGATATAGGTTGTTTTAGCTTTTTCCCTACTAAAAATTTAGGAGCTGCTGGAGATGGTGGAGCAGTAACAACTTCAGATCAGAAGATTGCCAATAAAATTAGAGAACTGGCTGTTCATGGCAGCCCAATAAGATATCACCATACCCAAATTGGATATAACAGCAGACTTGATACCATTCAAGCTGCCATATTAAACATTAAAATTAAATATATTTCTAAGTGGATTACTAATCGCCAAAAAATTGCTAATAATTACCTTGATTTATTAGGAAAAAATCCATTTATTAGTTTTCCAAAAATTAGCTCTGATTTAATTTCCCATTCTTGGAATCAATTTGTCATCAAATTAAGAAACGATAAATATTTTTTAAATGAAGATTTTTCAAATTTATTTGATACTGATTGCAAAAAATACTATTCCTTAAGGAATTTGGTGAAACAACAACTTTTTGAAAAAGGTATTAATTCAATTATTTATTATCCAATACCAATACATGCACAAATAGCTTACAAAAATAAAAATTTTTCTAGAACAAAACTCATAAATACAGAGAGAATTTGTACAGAAGTTCTTAGTCTCCCAATGTTTCCTGAAATTTCTGATGAAGAGCAAGTTTATATAGCAGAAAATTTAAATAAAGTTTTAAAGAATTGTATAGAGGAAATTCAAATTTCAGCATAAAGTGATTTAAATAATCTTTGTTGTATGTTGTGATTGACAATAGGGCTTGAATAATTATTTTTTTCTAAATTAGATATCTCCCCATTTAATAATTCTGAATTTGACACTCTAGATAATTCAGGAATCCAATATTTTATATATTCGCAAATAGGATCAAATTTTTTTGCTTGGGTATATGGATTAAAAATTCTAAGTGGTTTTGGATCCATACCGCTACTGGCGCTCCACTGCCATCCCCCATTATTTGCAGCTAAGTCTCCATCAACCAACGTCTCCATAAATTTTTTCTCGCCCATTTGCCAACTGCATATAAGATCTTTTACCAGAAATGAGGCGACTATCATCCTACATCTGTTATGCATCCAGCCAGTACTATTAAGTTGACGCATTGCGGCATCAACTATAGGTACTCCGGTCTCTCCGTTGCTCCAATGTTGAAACCATTCATTATTGTTTTGCCATGGAAAGTGATCCCATTTTTTTCTATATGGACCTTTCTCTAGCTCTGGGAAATGGAATAAGCAATGTTGATAAAATTCACGCCAAACAAGTTCTTTTTGCCAAGTTTCAATTGATAGGTAATTTTCTTTATTTGCAAAATCTGAATTTAAATTTAATGTGGCGTTCCAAACTTTTCTAATGCTGATGGTGCCGAATCTGAGAGATGCACTTAGAAATGATGTCCCATTATGTGACGGAAAATCTCTTGCAGAATTATAAGAATATATTTTTCTTTCGTTAATGAAGTTTTCTAATAATGTTTGCGCAGCATTCTCTCCAGGTCTACATGGACAAATATTCGAACCAGGAAATTTGATATTTTTGATAAATTTCTCTAGAACCGAATCAGATGAATTTATTGTCTTATTTTCTTTGAATTTATTATCTATATCTTTAAACTGGAAAACAACTTTATCTTGTTCAAATGAACCTAATAAATTCATTTTTGATTTAAGGTTTTTATAAAAAGGTCCATAAACTGAATAAGGATTATTATTCCCTGAAAATATTTTTAAAGGTTCTATTAATAATTGATCCCAAGTTTCAATAACTTGAATATTTTGTTCTTTTAAATTATTTTTTATTTCTAAATCTCGATTAATCTCATAAGGTTCAATTGATCTATTCCAAAAAACAAATTTAGCATCTATTTTCTTTGCTAATTGAGGAATTATTAATACTGGATCTCCTTCTTCCAAAACTAATCTACTACCCATTTTTTTCCAATTATTTCGTAATTCTTGAAGCGAATTTCCTAGAAACCAAGCTCTTGAACTTGCATTGAAATCGTGTGAGTAATTTTTATCAAATATATAAGTTGAAGTAATAGCATCTGATAATGAAAATGCTTTGATTAAAGCTTGATTATCAAATATTCTTAAATCCTTTCTATGCCAAAAAAGTATTCTAGGTTTATTCATAATTTATCTAAAAATTGTTTAGCTCTAAACCAAGCCGTAACGGTTTTTGCGTCAAGAATTTCATCCCCACTAGAAATAAGATTATCTAGTTCGTCGGGGTCTAAAATTAATACTTCTATATCTTCATCTAAATCTCCTTTAACCTCTGAGTTGAGTTTGTTTAAATCACGAGCTAAAAATAAATAAATTTCTTCATCTGCATAACCAGGCGCAGGGACAAGAGTTCCTAGTTCATCCCATTTGTTTGCACTGAATCCAGTCTCTTCTTGTATTTCTCTTTGAATTGAATTAATAGGTGTTTCACCTATTTCTAATGTACCTGCTGGAAATTCTAATAAATACCTTGAAACAGCAAATCTATATTGCCGAAGAATGATAACTTTATTTTCTTTTGTAATAGGTACGGCTAATGCTGCGCCAGGATGCTTAATATATCCATATTCACCTTCATGTCCATTTGGAAGCTCAATTCTATTTATTTCGAAACTAAATTTTTTTGACTTTAACTCAGATATTTTTTCTTTAAAAATTGATCTTTTTATAAATTTTTTATTGCCCATAATTTTTAAATAAAGACAGCTTAACAGTTATTTTTTGGTTTTGTAAATCATTTATATAGACCATTTTGGGGCATCAAACTTTTTGATTTTTTGGCTTCTACTTAAGATTTCAGATAGTGGTGTAATAACGAAATTCCGATTCATGAATCTAGGGTGAGGTAATGTTAATTTCTCGTCAACCGTATAAAAATCTTCCCACCAAAGAATATCTAAATCGAGACATCTTGATAGCCATTTCTTACCCTTTGGCGTCTCTTTTCGTCCGAAAAAACTCTCTAACTTTTTTAGCTCTTTTAAAAGTAATTTCGCGTTTTTATTTGATGGTTTAGGAAAAGAATTACTTTTTATAAGTAATAGAGTATTTAAATAATTTGGCTGCTCATTTTCAACTCCATGAGGTAATGTCTCATAAATTGATGACCAAAAAAAGTTTGCATGAAATTTTCTTTTCTCTTCTTTTTTGTTGTTGTAATGATCTCCCCACTCATTTATTATTTCTTCTATTTTTGGTTTGCAAATTAATAGTGACTCAAGAGGGCTTCCGAATTTACTATCAATATTTGCTCCCAGGGATATACATAGTCCATTTTTGATATTAAGATTTGATAATTCCACTAAAAAAAACAAAGTTATTGGATAAATTCTATATCAGGTATTTTTAAAGTGATTTTGAACCCCGAGTTACAAGAAAAAGGTGAAATAAAAGATTTAATGAAGTCAAGGGGTTCTTTTAGAGCTTTCCCATTGGCGGCAATCACAGGTCATAGTTTATTGAAGTTATCTTTACTTTTGGCTGCAGTTGATCCCAGTTTAGGAGGAGTGATTATCGCTGGAGGAAGAGGCACTGGTAAGTCAGTATTAGCTAGGGGTTTGCATACTTTACTCCCTCCTATAGAGGTATTAGATAATGAATCAATACTGGAAAAGCTAAGTATGAGTAATAGTAATACTTCATTAAGACCTATTGGGAGGAACCTAGATCCAGATAAAGCAGAGGAATGGGATATTAGTACTAATAAATTGTTGGAGGAGGTAATTGGAAGTGATTATATGAATCAAATTGAAGAAATTCCGAAAAAAGTAAGAGAGGCCCCATTTATTCAAGTTCCCATTGGCATAACTGAAGATAGGCTTGTTGGATCAATTGACGTCGCTGCATCATTAAGTACGGGGGAACAAGTTTTTCAGCCTGGAATTTTAGCAGAGGCTCATAGAGGTGTTCTTTATGTAGATGATATAAATTTATTGGATGATGGCATTGTAAATTTAATTCTTGAAGCCACAGGAAGAGAGAAAAATAATATTGAAAGAGATGGATTAAGCCTCTCTCATCCCTGTAAGTCACTTTTAATAGCAACTTATAATCCTGAAGAAGGAGCTTTAAGAGATCATGTTTTAGATCGTTTCGCCATTGTGCTTTCCGCAGATCAATCTATTGATAATGCTCAAAGAGTTGAGATTACAAAATCTGTTTTATCGCATGCAGAAAATAATATTAAATTTTCAGAAAAATGGTCAGAAGAATCTGATAATTTATCCACTCAATTAATTTTGGCAAGGCAATGGTTAAAGGATGTCAAGATAACAAAAGAGCAAATAACCTATTTAGTGAATGAAGCTCTTAGAGGAGGAGTAGAAGGGCATAGATCAGAATTATTTGCAGTGAAAGTGGCAAAGGCTAATGCAGCTCTTCGAGGCGATGAGAATGTAAATTCTGAAGACCTAAAAGTCGCAGTTAGGTTAGTAATTCTCCCACGAGCAATGCAAATTCCTCCAGAAGATGATGATATCCAACCACCACCTCCTGAGGATCAGAGTCCCCCACCTCCACCTCAATCAAACAATGAAGAGTCTGAACCTGAGGCTAATGAAAATGATAATGAGCAAGACCAAGAACAAGAAGAAGATAATTTTGATGGGGAAGAAGATTCTTCTCCTGACATCCCAGAAGAGTTTATTCTTGATCCTGAATCATGCATGGTAGATCCTGATTTATTGCTTTTTTCATCAGCAAAATCTAAAGCGGGGAATAGTGGAAGTAGATCAGTAATTCTTAGTCAAAGTAGAGGTAGATATGTAAGGCCTCTAATTCCAAGAGGTAAAGTAAAAAGAATTGCTGTTGATGCAACTTTAAGAGCCGCTGCTCCTTATCAGAAATCTAGAAGATTAAAGAATCCTAATAAAACTATAATTATTGAAGAAAATGACTTTAGGGCAAAACTCCTTCAAAAAAAGGCAGGTGCTTTAGTTATTTTTCTAGTTGATGCTAGTGGTTCTATGGCACTCAATAGAATGCAAAGTGCTAAGGGTGCCGTTATCAGACTTTTGACTGAGGCTTATGAAAATAGAGATGAAGTAGCTCTTATACCTTTTAGAGGGAATCAAGCAGAGGTTCTTTTGCCACCAACAAGATCTATCACCGCAGCAAAAAGAAGGTTAGAAACTATGCCATGTGGAGGTGGATCTCCTTTAGCTCATGGGTTAACTCAATCAGCAAAAGTAGCAAAAAATGCTCTTTCTACAGGAGATATAGGTCAGGTCATTGTTGTTGGAATAACTGATGGGAGAGGGAATGTCCCTTTAGGTACATCATTAGGACAAGCAGAAGTGAAAGAAAAAGAAAATGAAAATGTAAATTTGAAACAAGAAGTATTAGATATTGCCGCTAAATATCCCATGTTAGGGATAAAGTTATTAATTATAGATACAGAAAGAAAATTTATAGCTAGTGGCTTTGGAAAAGAACTGGCAGAAGCTGCACAAGGTAAATATGTTCAATTACCTAAAGCCACAGATAAGACAATTGCCGCGATGGCATTAAACGCAATAAATGAATTTTAATTGTTTATGGATAAATCTCATTAAGGAATTTTGAAAGACCAATAGTTAAGTCTCTTATTGATTTAGTTAATTCTTTATCTTTCAATAATTGTTCAAAATCATCACTAATATTATCAAATTTGCCTGATATAGAATTTGCCGCATTAATTGTGGATTTTATATCATTCAAGGTTTCAACATCATCGAGGGTAGACAAAATATTATTTAAATGTCCTGCTGCCACGGTAATTTCATTAATGAGGGGCTTTATTCTGATAATTTCTTGCTTTGATAAATAAATTAGTTCATCAAGACTTTCTTGCGTTTTATCAAATTGATCTATAGATTTGACTACATTTTCAATTAAATTTTCTTGATTTGATTCTTTCAATAGTTGATTGATCCTATTCGTAATGTTTGAAAGACTTGAAAGCTGCTTTCCAGTAATCGTGTCTCCTTGGCAAATAATTAAATTACTGTTACATTTTTCTGATATTGCCTTTTCAGTACTTTTTGGAATCGTTTTTTCACTAGTTTCTAATGCAACTTGAACATCGCCTCCTAGAAAAGAATTAGTGACAACTCTTGCAAATGCTGGCTTGGGAAGAATTATATCAGGATCATTTAAAACAATTTTTGCTTTGATTGATTCATTAGTAAAAAGAATATCCTCTATTGAACCAACTAAAATTCCTCTATAAGTTACTGGAGATTTTTTTGATAAACCGCTTGCGTTATTAAATTCTGCAAAAAGATACCAATTTTTTGAAGATAATTTTATACCTCTTAACCATAATGAAAAAAATGTGAAAATTAATAATCCACCTAATAAGGAAAATCCTACTATTGAATCTCTTAAGCTTCTACGCATAATGTTTAAATGTCTGTAGGTTGCATAGGGCCTGCAAGATTTCCATTCCTGAATTGAAAAACGTAAGGGTCATTACTCTTTTTAAATTCATGAATAGAACCGGCCCATCTGAATTTGCCTCCATAAAGTATTACAACTTTTTCTGAAGTTCTTTCTATAGTACTAAGAACATGGCTAACAACAATGGATGATCCATTCGCTTTATTATTTGTCTTATTAATTAAGTCTTCAATTCTTGATGAGGCAATAGGGTCTAATCCAGCAGTAGGCTCATCAAAAAGTAATAGTGGTTTATTTTTTTTATTAAAACCTTGTTCTGTAATTAATGCTCTGGCAAAACTTACTCTTTTTTGCATTCCACCACTTAACTCATTTGGAAGCTTTTTCTCTACATTAAATAATCCTACTTCTCCTAAACATTCTTTAACAATTTCTTGAATAACTGTTTTAGATAAATTTTTATTCCTTTGAAGTATGAATCCTACATTTTCTTCAATAGTTAGGGAGCCCAGCAAAGCTGGATTCTGAAAAACTAACCTTACATCTGGAGGATTAGTTTGATCTAATCTTAAGTAAGTTTGTTTCTCCCCAAATATGCTTAATTCACCTTCAGTGGGTAATATTAGGCCTGCTAAAATTTTTAAAATAGTTGATTTCCCAGACCCAGAAGGTCCAACAATAGCTAATTTTTCTCCCTCATTAAGTTTTAAATTAATTTTATTTAGTACATTAAGTTCACCCCAGCTAATAGAAAGATTATTAGTTTCTACTGCCCTTTCTGATTTTTTCAAAATATATATAAATGGATTTGTCTTTACATACATTTTGCCTACTTTTAAAAATAAAAAAAGTATGTATGTATTTGATTTATAATTAATTTAAATATATTTAAATTTTCTAAAATTTAAGAGGAATTTGATGAGGAAGAAAAAAAAAAGAATAAAGAGAACTTTATCCTACTTTAGAAGGTCTAATTTAGGATTGATAAATAGAACTATAAGAATTCTCAGTTGGTTCCTTCCAGGGCTTGTAATTAAAAGATGGATGATAACTTCTGCTTTTGGAGTACTAACTTCATTATTGGGGATAGCAATTTGGACTAATTTAAGACCACTTTATTGGTTAATAGAATCCTTTTTTTGGATAATGAATGGTTTAACGAGTATTTTGCCAGTCTCAGTTTTAGGACCATTAATCTTTATCTTTGGGCTTCTTTTAATTGGTATTGGGCAAAATAGAAGTATTAATTCTATTCAGAAAGCACTTGTTCCAGAAAAGAATACATTTTTAGTCGATGCACTAAGAGTAAAAAACAAATTAAATAGAGGCCCGAATATTGTTGCTATTGGAGGAGGGACAGGCTTATCAACATTATTGAAAGGTTTAAAAAACCATAGTAGTAACATAACTGCAATTGTTACAGTTTCAGATGATGGAGGAAGCAGCGGTGTTTTACGAAAACAATTAGGGGTTCAACCGCCGGGAGATATAAGAAATTGCTTGGCAGCCTTATCAAATGAAGAACCAACTTTAACAAGATTATTTCAATACAGATTTTCAGGAGGTAGTGGATTAGAAGGTCATAGTTTTGGGAATCTTTTTTTATCAGCTTTAACAACAATTACAGGCAGTTTAGAGAAGGCTGTTCAGGCTTCAAGCAAAGTTTTAGCAGTGCAAGGACAAGTTTTACCAGCTACAAATACTGATGTAATGCTTTGGGCAGAACTAGAAGATGGCGAGAAAATATTTGGCGAAAGTAATATAAGTAGATCTACAAAGTTAATCTCTAGGATTGGTTATTTGCCAGAAAATCCATCAGCCCTTCCCAGTGCGCTTGAATCTATTAAAGAAGCAGACTTGATAGTCCTTGGCCCAGGTAGTCTTTATACTTCTTTACTACCTAATTTACTGGTACCTGAAATTGTAGATGCGCTTTTAAAAAGTAGTGCTCCTAAGATTTATATAAGTAATTTGATGACTCAGCCAGGTGAAACTGATGGCCTTGATGTATATCAACACATTAAAGCAATAGAAAAGCAATTATCAAATTTTGGTGTAAAAACTAGAATATTCAATGCAATACTTTCTCAAGTTCAATTTGAAAAGTCACCGCTTGTTGATTATTACCAAAGTAGAGGAGCGATACCAGTTGTTTGTAATAAAGAAGAATTAATTTCAGAGGGATATTATGTTTTGCAAGCCCCTCTCTATTCAAGAAAAATAACTCCGACACTTAGACATGATTCAAGGAGACTTGCTAGGGCCGTTATGTTTATAAATAAAAAATTGAAGAAATTAAATTAAAAATTTTTAATAAGCATCTTGCAATTCATAGAAATCAGGTTGAATATAATCTTTTCTTAATGGCCATCCTCTCCAATCTTCAGGCATTAAAAGCCTTTTTGGATTTGGATGATCAGTAAAGTTGATGCCAAACATATCATAAGTTTCTCTTTCTTGCCAATCACTTCCCTTGAAAATCTTGTAGAGGCTAGGAACAGAAATATCTGAATCTCTTTTTAAAAAGACTTTAACTCTAATTTCTTTAATCTCTTTTATTTCTTCTATATCTCCAAGTGAGATTAAATGGTAAAAACTTACGAGACATTTTCCTGGCCCTTCATCATAACCTCCTTGACACTGCAGATAATTGAATCCATATTTTTTTAAAGCTGATATGGTTTCGTATAATTTTTCTGGTTTTACAGATAGAATTTCTATTCCTATGTGATCATTTCCTAAAGATTCGTTCACGATTCCATCTTCAGAAAGTTGATTACTTACGATAGCCTTTTGTTCTACGATTTCTTCTGAAGAATTAGGCAAATTTTCTTTTTCCATTATTTGATTTCTTTATTAATTAAATTTGCTTCATTAATATTTTCACTACTTTCTTTTATCTCATCTAGATTTGAAGACTCAATTGTTTTCTCAGATTTTTTATTTAAATACTCTCCCGTATTTTCTGAAAAAACAAGATCCATTTTATGTTCAACGGTTAAGTATCTATGAGTCTGCTGTGATTTACTTCTTTCAAGGATACTTTCATTTCCAACTTTTTTTCTTAATTTAATAACTGCGTCAAATATAGCTTCGGGCCTAGGAGGACATCCAGGTAGATATAAATCTACTGGAATTAGTTTATCCACACCCCTAACAGCAGTAGTTGAGTCAGCACTAAACATTCCACCTGTAATTGTACAAGCTCCCATAGCAATAACATACTTTGGTTCTGGCATTTGCTCATATAATCTTACTAATGCTGGTGCCATCTTCATTGTGACTGTGCCTGCAACAATGAGTAAGTCAGCTTGTCTTGGTGAACTTCTAGGAACTAAACCAAATCTATCGAAATCAAACCTTGAACCTATTAGGGCTGCAAATTCAATAAAACAACAAGCCGTACCATATAAAAGAGGCCAAAGGCTACTTAATCTAGCCCAATTGTGGAGGTCATCAAGGCTTGTCATTATAATATTCTCGCTCAAATCAGTGGTTACCTGAGGAGCACCGAGAGGATTACAAGTTTCCTCTCTTAGATCTCTGATTGCTTTTGGTGAAAGTGAATTGTTCAATTTTTTAACTCCATTCAAGTGCCCCTTTTCTCCAAGCGTAAGCGAGTGCAATTACTAATATCGCAATAAAAATTAGAGCTTCAATAAATGCTAGTAAGCCTAATCTATTAAAAGCAACAGCCCAAGGGTATAGGAATACTGTTTCTACATCAAATATAACGAATACTAATGCAAACATGTAGTATCTGATATTGAATTGAATCCAAGCCCCCCCAATAGGCTCCATCCCAGATTCATAAGTTAATTTTCGCTCGCCAGTTCTTCCTTTTGGGGCAACTATAAGGTTAGTAACTAAAGCTAAAATTGGTACTGCCGCAGCAATAATTAAAAACCCTAAAAAATATTCGTAGCCTGGTAATGAAAACATTTTAAAAAAATTGAAGGAAAATTCGCTTAATTAAGCAAAATCTTTTAGAGTCTCTAAAGTTAAATTCTAAATCGTGACTGAAAACATTCAACCATCTTCTGAGAAAAAGCAAACAGTTGAAGATTTAGCAACCAAAGAATTTCCCGATAAACTTTCAGAATTTAAAGATAAGGAACTAATTTCTAATTTAGAACAAAATAGATTCGAATGTAGAAGTTGTGGATACATTTATGATCCGACCGAAGGAAATAAAAAGCTTAACATACCCAAAAACACCCCTTTTTCAGAAATAGATGGGAATACTTTTGCTTGTCCAGTTTGTAGAGCAGGAAAGAACTTATACAAAGACATAGGACCAAGAGAAAAACCTAGTGGTTTCGAAGAAAATCTGACTTATGGCTTTGGTTTTAATAGTTTGCCACCAGGCCAGAAAAACATTTTAATTTTTGGAGGCCTAGCTTTTGCGGCTGCATGTTTCCTCTCTTTGTACTCTTTGCATTAATATATATCCATGAAAAAATTTTTTACCAGCATTCCAAGTCTTATTTTATCGCTTACTCTTTGCTTAGTTTTAAGTAGTTGTTCTTCAACAGGTGTAAAAATGAGCGAAAGTAGTCCATGGAAAACTATTCAATTTGAAGATCAGTCGAATGCACTAGATGTTGATTTTATAGATAATAATCATGGATTTCTGGTTGGCTCAAATAGACTAATTATGGAATCGAATGATGGAGGAGAGTCTTGGGAAAAACGATCATTAGATATAGTCGCAGAAGAAAATTTTCGTTTGCTTGACATAGATTTCAAAGGTTCTGAAGGATGGTTAATCGGACAACCTTCTTTAGTCATGCATACTATTGATGAAGGTAAAAACTGGACTAGGTTATCTCTTGGTAAGCTCCCTGGACAACCGTTTTTGGTTTCTACAATCGATAAAGGTGTTGCTGAATTGGCTACTACTTCAGCGGCTATTTATATAACCTCAAATAATGGTGAAACATGGGAAGCCAAAGTATCAGATCCTTCTGAACAGGGAGGCATTAGAGATTTGAGAAGAACATCTAATGGAGATTATGTAAGTGTAAGTAGTCTTGGTAATTTCTTCTCCACGCTTGATAGTCAAAGCGATACATGGATAGCTCATCAAAGAGCAAGTAGTAAAAGAGTTCAAAGCATTGGATTTAACCCAAATGGAAATTTATGGATGTTGTCTAGAGGAGCTGAAATTAGATTTAATGAAAACGAAGATGATTTAGAGACTTGGACTAAACCTATAGTTCCAATTTTAAATGGTTATAACTATTTAGATATGGGATGGGATCCTGATGGAAATATTTGGGCTGGGGGAGGTAATGGGACTTTAATAGTTAGTAAAGATAATGGTAAAACTTGGAATTCCGATCCAATTGCTTCAAATCTACCAACTAATTTCATCAAGATTCAATTTTTAGATAAAGAGGAATTAGAGGCTTCTAAGGGATTTATTTTAGGGGAAAGAGGCTACATCTTGAAATGGAACGGGTGATTTTCAAAAATGAAAAAAAATATTAAAAAAACATTAATTTTGCTGTCATTTAATAACTGACTGTAACCAAGCTGTAAATTTCTTCACAAACTTAGGATTTTTCCTTGTAAGATCAAGGGGTAAATAATTGTGATTATGGCCGCAGGTTCAACGGGTGAACGCCCATTCTTTGAAATAATCACCAGTATCAGATACTGGATTATTCATGCAGTAACACTTCCAGCTATTTTTATAGCAGGTTTCCTATTTGTATATACAGGACTAGCCTATGATGCCTTTGGTACTCCTCGTCCAGATAGTTATTTCCAGGCGTCTGAATCAAAAGCACCTGTTGTAACACAAAGATATGATGCTAAATCTCAATTAGATTTAAGAACAAAATAAACATGACTAATTCTCAAGCTCCAATGCAGGCTGCTGAAGTCCGCGTTTATCCTATCTTTACTGTGCGTTGGCTCGCAGTTCATGCTTTAGCAATTCCTTCAGTTTTTTTCTTAGGTGCAATAGCAGCTATGCAATTTATCAGACGTTAACTTTATCAATTATGCAAGTAAACGAAAATCCGAATAAAGTTCCTGTAGAACTTAATCGTACAAGCCTCTATCTAGGCTTATTAGCAGTATTTGTTTTAGGAATTTTATTTTCCAGTTACTTTTTCAACTAAATTTAAAATTATGAGTAAATTAAAAGGCCCTGATGGTAGGATCCCAGATAGATTACCTGATGGTAGACCAGCAGTAGCATGGGAAAGAAGGTGGACAGAGGGAACTCTTCCACTTTGGCTAGTAGCTACAGCCGGTGGTATAGCAGTTATTTTTGTATTGGGTATATTTTTCTACGGATCATATAATGGAGTTGGTTCAGGCTAAGACGAGTAAATTGTTTAATTGACTTAAATTTAATTCCAATAAGGATCTGTAAATATCTTTAACTTTGTTTTTGTAGAGTTAGGGATATTTTCTTTTTGGGTTATTAAACCATCCTTCAAAGAATAATGCGATTTGCTTGCAGGTCTCTCTAAATCAATAACTTTCGCTATTTCAAAGACGATTTTATTCGCGACTTCTGTATTTGCCCTGAGATTTTCCAAAACCATCTCAACTGATACTTCTTGATGCGTTTGATGCCAGCAATCATAGTCAGTTACCATAGACAAAGAGGAATAAGCTATCTCTGCTTCTTTAGCTAATCTCGCTTCAGTATGATTAGTCATTCCTATTATTGAACATCCCCAACTTCTATATAAGTTAGATTCTGCTCGGGTTGAGAAAGCAGGGCCCTCCATAGCAAGATAAGTGCCTCCTCTGTGTAATTGCCTACCTTCAGGGATGTTTGTTTCCCCAACATTGCTTAAAATCCCCGATAAATTCCTACAGAAAGGATCTCCCATAGTTACGTGCGCTACTGCTCCTTCATTAAAAAATGTTGCTGGTCTATTGTTTGTTCTGTCAATAAATTGATCGGGCACGACTATATCCAGAGGTCTGATTTGTTCTTGGAGAGAACCAACTGCTGATGGAGCAACTATCCATCTAACCCCTATTGATCGCAGAGCCCAAATGTTTGCCTTGTAAGGAATTTCTGTTGGATTTAGCCTGTGTGATCTTCCATGCCGCGCTAAAAAAGCTATTTCTAAATCACCAATTTTAAAAAGCCTAATTGCATCAGAGGGTTTACCATAAGGTGTATTAACCTCAAGTTCTTCAAAACATTCTATTTTATCAATTGAATAGAAACCACTCCCACCAATTATTCCTAGTCTTGAATTTTTGATTGGTAATAAATGCTCTTTATTCATTGTTATGTAAATGACTATTAATCATCTAGTACTAATTGGTGGAGGACATACAAATGTTCTTTTGATGAGAAAATGGGTGATGTATCCGAAATTAATGCCAGATATTCCTATCTCAATTATATCCAGAGATACTAATTTAGTTTATTCGGCAATGTTCCCTTCTGTTATTTCTAAATCAATTTCTTTAGACGATAGCTTAATTGATATAAGATCTTTAGCTAAAAAGGCAGGAGTATCTTTCATTAAAAATGAAGTAACAAATATTGATTTTCAATTAAAAAAAGTTTTCTTAGTAAATAGACCATCAATTGGTTACTCAAAATTAGTACTTAACTATGGAAGTCAAACCAAAATTTCAGGAGAATTTGAAGATTTAGTCAAGAATCAAATTGCTTTCCCAATTAAACCTTTTCTGAAAGCTTATGAATTAATTAAGAATGAAGATAAGTATGATTCTGAAACTGAACAGCCTTTTGTCATTGTTGGAAGTGGACTTGCAGCAATCGAAGTTGCTTTCGCCCTAAGAAAAAGATGGAAAAAAAGATCATTAAAGATTCTTTGCAAATCAAATAAGATAGATAATAAAATCTTAAAAACTTTTTACAGATCGAATATAGAAGTAGTGGGAAAACTTCCTTCTGAGTATGGAAAGATTCTCTTATGTACTGGAAATTCATCACCACCATGGGTACAAAAACATAATTCAGAATTGGATTCAAAAGGACGTTTTTTTACAAATAATAAATTAAGGTTGAAAAATTTTTTAGGAACTTTTGCTACTGGCGATTGCGCAGTTATTGAGGCCTCTAAGAGACCTTCATCTGGAATATTTGCAGTAAAAGTTTTAAATATATTGGCAACTAATATTTTGAAGGATATCAAAGGTGAATCATTAAAAAGATGGTCTCCTCAAAAATTTGGATTGCAAATCGTTAATTCTTATCCTAAGAAGATTCCAAAAGCTTTTGCTTTTTATGGTGATCTTGTCATAGGACCTTCTTTTCTTATTTGGTACCTTAAACAGATGCTTGATGAAGGTTTTATTAGAAAATTTCGTGACTTAGCAACTAATATGAACCATAAATTGAAAGAAGATCGGATGCTCGATTGTAGAGGATGTGCAGCAAAAATTCCTCAAAGTATTTTAAATAAATCCTTAAGAAGTGCTCAGCTAGAAAATTTTGCAAATTCTCCTGAGGATTCTATTGAAATTTATAATAACAATCGTGAAATTATTCTTCAAAGTATTGATGGATTTCCAGCTTTGATAAGTGATCCTTGGCTAAATGCAAAAATTACTGTGTTGCATGCATGCTCAGATTTGTGGGCTTGCGGAGTAAAACTTTCATCTGCACAGGCCTTAATATCTCTGCCCAAAGTAGGAAAAGATTTTCAAAACTATCTTTTTTCTCATTGTCTTAAAGGGATAAAAACAACAGTTGAAGAAGAAGGGGGTGATTTAATTGGAGGACATACTTTTGAGTCAAGAAGTTTAGCTGATAAACCTTATGCTTTAGGAATAGATATTTCTTTAACTGTCCAGGGGGTTCTGAAAAATGGAGCAAAACCATGGTTAAAATCCGGAATGCAAAAAGGAGATATTATTCTTATGTCTCGACCTTTAGGAGTGGGAATTTTTTTTGCTGCTCAAATGCAAAATATAAATTTGGCAAATATTTCAGATGAGATAATGAGAAGTTTAGTTACTAGTCAGCAACCATTGATTGAACAAATTTATTTTCTTGAAGATAAGTTTGGAGAAAGATTTATAAATGCAGCTACTGATGTAACTGGCTATGGATTTATAGGACACCTTAAAGAGATGATTGATTCTTCTAATTTATTAAGGAAAGATAATAACCTTCAACCAATAAGGGTTTTATTAGATTTATGGGCATTTAAAGCTTATCCGGGAGTATTTGATTTGATACATAAAGGCGTCAAAAGTTCTTTTTTTGAATCAAATAAAGAAATATTTGATCAAATTCTTTCTGATAAACGAAATAATAAAATTATCTCATTTTTAAAAAAAAATAAAGTGAATAGTAAAATCTTTGAAGAAAAAATCTCATTATTATTAGATCCACAAACATGTGGACCTCTTTTGATTAGTTGTAAACCCAAGTATGAAATTTTTTTAAAGAATGAATGGTATAAGGTTGGAGAAGTAATAAGTTGATAGTTATTTCTTTTTGATCTTATCGATTTCTATATATCTTAACCTTTTAATTTCATCCCCCATCTCTTTACCTGGGTGCCATCCTTCACTTTTTAATATTTCTCCACTTTTTTTTGACTTAATAAATTTATAAATAAATAACCATTTAAAAAATGATTTCCAAAATAAACTCCTGTTACAGATTAACAATTTAACTGTGTCTTCGTCTAAATTTTTTGTTTCAATATAATCTGTCCATTTTGATGGAGTCAAATATAGAAATTTTTCTTTTTCATTTTCTAATTGATTTGTAATGTTTAAGTACTCTTTAAGAGTTTTCTTTTCCTTGCTATTTATAAAAAATCTCTGACAGGTATACTCTAAATTTTCTGAATGTTTTAAAAGGTAGAGAATATAATTACCCTTTAATTTTTTAATCCATTTTAAACCACTTAAAAATTTATTATTAACACAAATATTTTTATCTAGAATAGCAATAACTTCCCAATCATTTAACAAAGAAACAATTTTTGCAAGATTATCATATTTGTATATTTCTGATAATTCCATCCTTATTCTTATACTTATTCCAGGAGGAAATCTAGACTTGCTATCATCTTCAATAGCTAACCATGGCCATCTGTTAACAATTTTTTGAGATTGTTGAAGTGATTTATCTGAAATTTTAAAACCTAATCTTGATGCATATCTTGCGCATCTTATTAATCTACTAGGATCATCTTGAATACTATTTTTATGCAGCAAATGTAATTCTTTTTCTTGTATATGTTTGATTCCATTAAAAAGATCATAAATTTCTTGCTTCGAGATTTCAAAAGCTATTGCATTTATACTAAAATCTCTCCTTCTTAAATCCTCTTTAATATTTGTATGTTTTACTATTGGGTTTAATCCTGGGGCTTCATATTTCTCTGTTCTTGCAGAAGCTATATCAATTTTAAAATTATTAATATTTAGTTCTACAGTGTTGTATAGTGCAAATTCTTTTATCAAACAAAGTTCAACATTTGAGATGTTTTTTTTTATAAATTTTGCTAAATCAATAGAAGATCCTTCAGTAACTATATCTATATCGAGTGGGTTGAAAAATGTATTTTTATGAATTTTTGTGATTAATAAATCTCTAATATAGCCACCCACAATTGCAACTTTTACATTGTCATTAAGTTCAATATATTTAGAAATTATATTAAATAAATTAAAAGGAATTTTTAATATTGCCGTATTTATATAAGCAGATATATCATTCATGCAAATTTTAGTTTATTGCTCTTATTGGGGCTAATCTTGGGTCAAGAATTTTGCTGCCTTTATCACCAAACTTTACTGCTAATGATATTTTTTCGCCACTGCCAAAAATATGTATAATTTCACCCTTGCCAAATTTGGAGTGAATTAATTTATCTCCAATCAACCAACTTTTACCTTTACTAGGACCTGAATAAAGTTTTCTTACTGCATTAATAGGTTTATTAATAAATTCATTTGAATCGTTCCTATCTACTCTTGTTAAACGATCAAGATGACGGTCCCTTCTAATAGAAGCACCACCAGATTGGGGTAATTCGCCGTCAATTAATTCCTCAGGAATTTCTGATAAAAATATTGATGGTATTGTTGCTTCTCGCATTCCTCCCCACAATCTCCTTTCTCTTGCATGTGATAAGAAAACTCTTTCTTTAGCTCTTGTTATACCTACGTAGCATAATCTTCTTTCTTCTTCTAGAAGAGAAGGAGTATCAATTGACCTATGGCTTGGGAATAAACCTTGTTCTAGTCCAGTAATAAATACATTTTGAAATTCTAATCCTTTACTGTTATGAAGAGTCATTAACGTGACGGAGTTAGGATGATTTTTTTTTGTATCATTGTCAGTTGTTAAGGCTGCTGTTGATAAGAATCCCTCTAAATCTGCGTTCTCTGTCTCTTCTTCAAATTGAGTAGCAGCATTTATTAATTCCTGCAGATTATTTCTTCTGTCTTCAGATTCCTCAGACCCACTCGTTAATAAATCACTTAAGTAACCGCTTTTTTCTAAAATTAATTGAAGAATTTGAGCAGGTCCTGAGTTCTCTACATAACAAAGAAGATCATTCATAAGCTCTGTGAATTTATTAATACCCTTGGATGATCTACCTATAGTCTCATCTAAGCTTTGTTTGTCATTTATAACCTCCCATAAAGGAATATTTAATTTAGTTGATAGATCATTAAGCTTTTGAATAGTTGTTTTCCCTATTCCTCTTCTCGGTACATTTATAATTCTCAAAAGGCTTACATTATCCGAAGAATTTACTAAGACTTTTAAATAGGCAACTGCATCTTTGACTTCTCGTCTGTCATAAAAACGTAATCCGCCAAAAATTGTATAAGGAATCCTCCATCTTACTAGGGATTCTTCTAATACTCTAGATTGCGCCCTAGTCCTGTAAAGGATTGCGAAATTTTTCCAAATTGGTTGATTATTATAATTATTTAGAGACCTTAATTTTGTTGTTATTGCCTCAGCTTCAGATATTTCATCATCACAGCTAAGCAACTTTAAAAGTTGTGGTTCCTCTCTTGTAGGCCTTAAAACTTTATCAATTCTTTCAGTATTATTTTCAATCAAAGAGTTTGCAGCATTAAGAATATTTGATGAAGATCTATAGTTTTCTTCTAATTTAACCAGAGAGGCTTTCTGATCATTATTAGATGAATTTTTAAAGTCTTCCTGAAATCCAATTAATATTCTGAAATCAGCTGCCCTAAAACTATAAATACTTTGATCTGCATCTCCGACAACAAAAATTGATCTATCATTCCATTCGCAAAATTTGTTTGGTTCAGTATTTCCAGCCGTAATTAATTTAATCAGTTCATATTGAGTCCTATTTGTATCTTGATATTCATCAACTAATATATGATGGAATCTTTTATGCCAGTAATCTCTAACTAAATCATTTTGCCTTAATAAAAACACAGGAAGTAATAGAAGATCATCAAAATCTAAAGCATTATTTTTTGAGAGAGATATCCTATATCTTCTGTAAGCATCTGCAATTATTTTATCAAAATGATTATCAGCTTTTTCGTCAAGGTCATTAGCTGTAAAACATTGATTTTTTGCGTTACTAATAGCCCTCTTAATTTTCTTAGGATCAAATCTTTTTGGATCAAGACTCATATCTTGACCAACAATTTCTTTTACTAGGGTCTGAGAATCTGTCTCGTCATAAATTGAAAATTGCCGTGTCCAAGTTAGACCATCAGGATCCTGATATTTTTCTATATCATATCTTAAAAGTCTTGAAAATAATGCATGAAAAGTTCCTATCCATAGATCCCTTAGTCTCTCTTGATCAATATTTGTTCTTAATTGATTCTGATCAAATTCCTTGAGGGTTGACCAAGGCTGACCAAATTGATTTAAAGCTATTTCTTGTGCAAGTAGTACTTGAAGCCTTGCTTTCATTTCTTTAGCAGCTTTATTTGTAAAAGTCACTGCGAGAATGTTATAGGGATCTACAGAGTTATTCTCAATTAAATTAGCAATTCTATGAGTAAGAGCCTTAGTTTTTCCACTACCTGCACCTGCTACAACTAGCAGTGGCCCATTGATATGATTTACAGCTTTTAGTTGTGCATTATTTAAGGATTTAAAAAGGAAGTTGTTAGTTTGATGCACTTTTTATTAGGTTGTATTATTAAAATTTTTACCTTACTTTAATTTGAAGATTGAGGATTAGTCTCTAATTCTTGCAATGCTTTTTTTAGATTTATTAGTTCATTATTATT
>JAOOLH010000020.1 GCA_028408675.1 Prochlorococcus sp. AH-716-K03
ATAATTCAATCTTCAATTAATGAGAAGGCTTCATTTTTAAATGCCTTAAATGGGAAATATATAAGTAGCGGACCCTCAGGAGCTCCAACACGTGGTAAAACAGAGGTTCTTCCTACCGGTAAAAATTTTTTTTCGGTTGATTCCAGAGGCCTCCCAACAGAATCAGCATGGATTGTTGGATGTAAATCAGCTTCGCAAATAATTGATTTATATAAACAGGATCATGGAGAAGACCTTAAAAAAATAGCAATTTCTGTATGGGCTACATCTACTATGAGAAACGGAGGGGAGGATATTTGTCAAATATTGTATTTATTAGGCGTAAAGCCAATTTGGGATGGCCCTTCAAGAAGAGTCGTTGATATAGAAATAATTCCTTTAAGTATTCTAAATAGACCAAGAGTTGATGTCACTTTAAGAATTTCTGGAATGTTTAGAGATGCATTTCCTCAATTAATATCTTTAGTTTATAAAGCTATCAAACAAGTTTCTCAACTTGATGAAGATATAAAATTAAATCCAATTTTAGCATCTTATAAAAACGATGATTCTTTGAATCGAATTTTTGGTTCAGCACCTGGCTCATATGGAGCTGGACTACAAGAACTAATTTCTAATTCTAGTTGGGATAATGTAGATGATTTCGCCGATTCATATTTAAACTGGAGTAAATGGATATATTCTGAGGGGAATGAACCTATAGAAAACCGAAATGATTTAGAAAATGCACTTAAAGATATTCAAGTAGTTATTCATAATCAAGATAACAGAGAACATGATATTTTAGATTCTGATGATTATTATCAATTTCAAGGAGGAATATCATCAGCAATAAAAAAATTACAAGGCAAATTTCCTGAAATATATCATGGTGATTTATCAAAATATCGTTTATCTAAAATAAATAAATTAAGTCATGAAATAAATAAGGTTGTTAGGACAAGAGTGCTTAATCCAAAATGGATTGATGGAATGAAGGAAAATGGATATAAAGGTGCTTTTGAGTTTTCTGCAACCCTTGATTATTTATATGCTTATGATGCAACAACTGAACTTGTATCTGATTGGTGTTATACACAAATATATGACTCATGGATATGTGATGAACAACTTAAAAAGTTTTTTTTATCGAGAATAATCCATGGGCCTTAAGAGATATATCCCAAAGATTTCTTGAAATTATTAATAGAGAAATGTGGAATGACCATACTCCAGAAATATTAGATAATTTAAAAAATATTGTTAATATGGCAGATGCCAAAATCGAGAAAAACGAATACTAGTTTATCTTCCCAATAATGAATATCCATGACTATCTGTTCCACAAGTTTTAAGCATATCAAGACTTTCAGTTAGTTTATTTATCTCTGAACATACAAAATCACTTGCTTGCCATCTTTCCTTTAGATCATAATCATACCAAACTTCAATCCCGTCAACTCCTTGCTTATTAGCCTCAGGGATAAGTTTATAAAAGGGGATTCTGTACCTCGCTGGATGCGCAAGAAAAGATAAACCTCCTGCTAATCTGATTGCTTTGGTTACTGAATTTATGTGTAAATCATTTCCAATTGGGGACTCGCCTTGAATATAAGGTGTAAGATGTGTACTTTTTATATTAATTCCTAATCCAATAACATGAACTAAGCATCCTAGAAGTAAACAATTTATTTCAATTCCAGAAATTAGGTTAAAAGATTCAGTTGGATATTTTTCAAGAATATTATTTCGTTCAATAAAATCATGTGCTTTAACAGTGTGATGATCTGTAATCGATATAAATTTAAGTTTATTTATAAAAGCTTGATCTAATAATTGTTCTGGATCAAAGCTCCCATCACTAAATTTCGTATGACAGTGAAAATTTACTAGGTTTGGACAGCTTTCTCTATTTATATTTGCTGTTATTTTTATTAAATCTTGCTTATCCATTCTTTAGAGATTCTTCATTTTTTCTTCTGATCTTTGCATATAACTGAATAGATAGAAGCATAAATATTATCAGTCCAAATACACTCCATGTAGCAATACTGGTAGGAAAATTATTTTTAAAAATAACTAATAGGACAATTATAAATAATAATAATGTTGGAAGTTCATTTAATAATCTAAGATTTTTTGCAGATATTTTTGAAGTACCATTTTGTAAGGAGTGCATTATTTTATAACAATAAACATGATAAATAACTAAACCCAAAACAAAAGTAATTTTTATCTGAAGCCATTTCTCACTTAACCATCCAGGTTGCATAATTACTAAACAAATAGCCATACTTAAAGCTAGTATCATTCCTGGAGTGGTAATAATATTTGCAAGTCTTTTTTCCATTAAGGAATATTGATCATTAAAAGCAATCTTCAAATCGTCTTCCATGGTTCTTGACTCTTCATGATATATAAAAAGCCTAACTAAATAAAAAAGACCAGAAAACCATACAATTACACCGATGATGTGAAGAGACTTAAACCATAAATATGCTTCTGATGACAATTTAATAAATTATGATACTTAAACTATTATCAATATAAATACTTATTTAATAGTGAATAATTTTAAATTTATAAAAATTAATTAATATTTATAACTCATTAAAGTAATTATAAATATCATTTGCTGAATGTATACCAAGACCTTTAACTTTTGCAAGTTCCTCTTTGCTCGCAATTCTAATTGCATCTATTGAATTAAAATGCTCAAGCAAATCTTTTATACGTGAAGGTCCTAAACCTGGTATTTGTGATAATTGAGATCTATTCATTCGAATAGATCTTTTATTTCTATGAAATGATAATGCAAATCTGTGAGCTTCATCTCTTACTCTGCGAAGTAACAGAAGCCCTTTTTGATTTTGATCAGTATCAAGAGATTTTGAGGACCCTGGTATGAATATCTCTTCATTTTTTTTTGCTAAAGAACATATATTAACTTCTTCATGAAGATCTAATTGAGTTAAGGCCTTCAATGCTGCGTTTAATTGTCCTTTACCCCCATCAATCATAATCAAATCTGGCCAATCTGTTAAATGATCATTTTCTAATGCACTTTTTTTCTTATCTTGTAACGAACTAATGTCTCCGCCATCAATTTTAAATTTTGACCATTTTTTAAATCTTCTTTTTATAACTTCATAAATTGATGCATAATCATCACTATGACCAATAATTATATTGGGATCTTTAATCTTGTATTTTCTATAATTTTGCTTGGATGGGATACCATCTATAAATACTACTTGTGATGCTACAGGGTCTGTTCCTTGTATATGACTAATATCATATCCTTCAATTCTTCTAGGCTGGTTAATTAATTCAAGTATTTGAGTTAAGTCTTCTATTGCAGATTCATTATCTTGAATCCCATGTAATATCCTTTCTAATTCTAATTTTGCATTTTTTAAAACCATTTCAACAGTTTCAAACTTTTTATTTCTTTTTGGAGTAAATAACTTAACCTTTTTCTGTCTTAATTCACTTAACCATTCTTCAATTGTTTTTTGTTTTGGAAGATTAAATTGCAATAAAATTTCTGATGGTATTTCAACTCCTTCAACATTAATATAGTGCTCTTCTAATACTCTTTGTAGTATTTCTTTCTCATCTCTATTATTAATTTTTTGTGTATATCCAATCCTTCCTATTAATTTACCAGACCTCATTTGAAAAATTTGAATACTTGAAATGTTATTTTCAGAAACAATCCCAAAAATATCTCTATTGATTGATGAGTCTGGTATCGATATTTTTTGAGATTCGGTTAATAATTTTAAACCTGTGATTTGATCTCTTATTTTAGCAGCATTTTCAAATTCTAAATTATTAGAGTGTTGATTCATTTTTCGTTCTAAAAAGACCTCTAGATCATCGTTCCTTCCTTGAAATATCATAGATACTTGCTTTATTGTTTTTTTATAATCTTCAGAGGATATTATTTCCTGACAAACTCCTGGACATCTCCCTATTGAATAATTTAAGCAAGTTCTATCTTTATAAACAGGACGAGGTCTTTGTCTTAACGGAAATATTTTTTTAATGATAAATAATGTTTTTCTTAATAATCCAACGTCAACATAAGGTCCATAATATCTATCAAAATTATTTCTATTTCTTCTTTTTCTTGTTATGAAAATTCTTGGATATTTCTCGCTCCATGTAATGCAAAGGTATGGATATTTTTTATCATCTTTTAATAAAATATTAAAATAAGGTTTATTAGTTTTAATTAAATTTGATTCTAAGTTTAAAGCTTCATACTCACTATCTGTAACAATAATTTCAATTTCAGTTATTTGTCTAACCATTAAACTTAATCTAGGTGACAGTTCAGCATAATTATTGAAGTAACTACTGACCCTATTTCGTAGTGTTTTAGATTTTCCTATATAAAGTAAGTTATTATCAATATCCTTAAAAAGATAACAACCAGAAGATTTTGGTATTTCAGATAATCTTGATTTTAATAACTCTTTATTTTTAATAAGTTTATATTCAATTTTAAAATTATATTTTTTATCTAATACTTTGGTAGAAAACTTAGTTGAAGGGTTATTCATCTATAATTTAACCTCCGTAATTCCATCCCGTAGTATTTAAATTTAACGAATCAACATCATTATTTAAATAAGCTGATAATACCTCACCAACAAAAACTGTATGATCACCATACATAATATTTCCTACAACCTTACATTCGACACCTCCAACACTATCAACTAATATTGGTAAACCAAATTCTCCCAAATTAAACTCTACAGATTCAAATCTTCCTCCAAGAGCTTTTTGTGGTTTAAAAAAGACGGCGGCTAAATCCTTTTGATCACTTTTCAGAACATTTAAAGAAAACTTTCCGGTATTTTTTATTATTTCATGACTAGATCCTTCAGCTCTAACTGCCATAACAACTAGGGGAGGGGTAAAGGAACCTTGTGTAACCCAACTAGCAGTAAAGCCATTTACTTCATTTTTCTCATCATCTTTCACTCCGCAAATAAACAATCCATGTGGAATTTTTCTTAATAAGATTTTTTTTGCTTCAAGATTTAATGTCATAATTGATTTAACTAATATTCTTATTTTAACCAAATATACTTTCTAATCATAATTAAATTATGAAAATACTTTACCCAGGTACATTTGATCCTTTAACAAATGGTCATTTAGATTTAATACAAAGAGCTGAAAAATTATTTGGAAATGTGGTTGTTGCAGTTTTGGAAAATACAAGTAAAAAGCCAACCTTTGACCTTAGTAAACGAATAGTACAAATAAACAATGCTATATCTCATCTATCAAATATTAGTGTTATTTCCTACGAGGGTCTCACCGTAGATTGTGCAAAAGACGTTAACGCTAATTTAATATTAAGAGGGCTAAGAGCTATGAGTGATTTTGAATACGAACTTCAAATTGCACATACAAATAAATCTCTTAATAGTGAAATAGAAACAATTTTTCTTTCTACTAACACAAACTTTAGTTTTTTAAGTAGTTCATTGGTTAAAGAGGTTGCAAAATTTGGAGGTGAAATAAACCATATGGTACCTGATTCCGTAGAACGAGATCTTAGGAAATATTTTAAAAATGATTAAATACATCCTTCCAATTTATATATATTTTTTAGAAGGCTAAATGTCTTATCCCTATCTATGTTATCTGAGTTTTGAATAATACTTATAACTAAAGGTTTATTATCCTTATATAGATATCCTGATAACGCGAAAACATTTGATAAAGTACCTGTTTTCCCAAAAAACTTACCTTGCAATTCTGAGTTTTTAAATCTCTTCGCCAATGTTCCTCTAACTCCGATAATTGATAGTGAAGAATGGAAGGTACTAAAGTTTTTTGAATATTTCATCTTATTTAAAAATTCTGATATTAATTTGGTTGTAACTCTATTGTTTCTAGAAAGACCACTTGCATCTGAAAAAGTTAAATTATCTACTTTTAATCCTCTATTTTTTAACCAATATTTTAATTTTATATAGTTATTGTCATTCCAAGAATTTGATGCATTTTTAAAAAGTGATTCTGCAGTGAAGTTATGACTTTCGGCATTAGCTAATGTTATTAAAGATAATAATGGATTTGAAGGAATTGCTTCCAATTTAATTAATGAATTCAAATAATATTTTTTAGAATTATCTACAATGTTTATATTTATTGAGGCATAGGGAAATTTTTTAAAAATATATTTTTCTATAGTATTTTTTAAGTATTCAACATTTTCATATTTATTCTGATTACTATTTAATGCCAATGTTGTAATAGGAGCTCCGTAATCATATTGCTTATCTAAATATGTCCAACCTTTTGGCCAATAATTTTTAGAATTTATTTCTAAGATATTTAAATTGATTTTATTATTATTAGTGATATTAGATAATAATTTATAAATATCAGAATTGTTTAGATCAGGATCTCCTTGACCTACTAAATAATATTCATCTTTACCTTTTCTAAATATTGACGTATTAAAACTTCGTGAAGATTTGAATTTATTTAATACATATGCAGTACTTAATAACTTTAAATTAGAAGCTGGAATTCTTAATATATCATCATTAAATGAACTGATAAGAACTCCATTCTCATTTATAATGGATACGCTAAAAGTCTTATCAAGAGATTTAAATAATAATTCATCATAATTTATACATTTTTTGTTATTCCTAATTATTCCTGAAGAATTAAAATATATGCTATTTAATAATTTACTTTTTTGAGTAATTAATAAATACCATATTAAAAAAGGAAAACTTAATATGCTTATAATTAAAATAATGAATAAATTAAATTTTCTAATAACTTTCAAAACTATAAATTTACGAAAATAGTTTCATTATCAGGTCTATCATCAAATTCTTTTTTAAATAAATATCTTTTATTAATTTCTTTAAAAAGTAACCAATTATTTGGATAAGAATGCATTAATGCACCATTATCAATTGGTTGAAGAAAGTATATATTATACCAAGTCTTTACAAAGTTTTTTCTTCTTTCTCTTATTACACTTCCTATCCCAATATTTGCATCTTCAAATTTTGGATTTAACGAATAATGCAAACCTTTAAAGTTATCACACATAGGTTCGAATGTATCAAAATCGTAAGGTTGAGGCAGTATCGATATCAAGATTGATTCATCTTGATCGATATAAATGGATTCATTAAAACCTTTAAATGTAAAAATATTTTCTTTAATATCTGGATAATCCCTCTGAGCCAAAGCTACAGCTCCTGGATCAGAATAAGTAAGAAAAATATTTTTTTTTATTTTATTATTATTATAATGATTTGCAAGAATCTTATAAATAGTTATACCTATTTTATTAAATTTTAATCCCTCGAAATTAAATTCAACAGTAAATCGAAAACTTGATAGTTTTAAACTAGAGATTATTGAATTTTCTAGATTTTTTAAGGCATCATTAAGATCCTTAGGTAGCACGTAAATAGTATTCATTAGAATTTTTTTATACAAATTTGAATTAGTTTAAATAATCTATCTATATCAGACTTCTTATTCATAGATCCTAAACTAACACGAATGTTTGAATAAAGTTGATTACTATCATATCCCATATTTTCAAGAGCAAGACTATGTTTTCCTGAGGAGCTAGAACAAGCACTACCACTACTTATAGCAACATTATTATCAGACATATAATTAATAACCTTATAAGCTTTTATTGGTTCTAATTTAGTATTAAATAAAAGAAATGATATGTGATTTGGAAGTCTTTCAGTACTACTACCTGTAATTTTAATATTTGGATTATTAGTTATTTTATTTATAAAATATTTTCTAAGCAATACTTTTTTATTAATTTCGAACTCGGCATTATAAGAATTGAATTTAATTCTTCCCTTAATATTTTTTATTGACTGATACATTCCAGCTATTAATGGCAAAGGAATTGTTCCTTGTCTTATTGAATATTCTTGAGAAAGTGAAATATCATTATTTTTTAATAACAATCTAGATTTTGAATTAGTCAATAGCAATCCTATCCCTTTAGGACCGCCAAATTTATGTGCGGATAAACTTAATAGATCACAGTTAAGTTCTTTCCAATTAAAAATACCGTTACTTAATATCTGCGTCCCATCGATATGAAATAAAATATCTAATTCCTTGCATTTAGTTCCAACTAATTGGACAGGTTGTAAAGTTCCTACTTCACTCTGACCCCAAATTAGCGAAACAAGATTTGTGTTATTTTTAATTACTTCATTAATGTTTGATATGTTTATAATCCCATCTCTATTAACTGGCCATTTATAGATTTCCCACCCTTTTCTTTTTAGCTTATTTGCTGAAATTATTGTGGCTTGATGTTCAACATTAGAGATAACAACTCTTCCACACTTATATTTATCACTAAGATTACTAAATACTAATGATGTCGATTCTGAAGAGCCTGAGGTAAAAACAATATCTTCTGTATTAGCATTTAAAATCTTTGCTATTTTAAGTCTAATTTTCTCTAAGTATGTCGCACATTTAATTCCATATTTATAAGTTGAGGATGAATTACTCCAATAGTTTTTGTATGTAGAATTTATTTTATTTAATACATTCTTAGATAATGGAGTTGTAGATGCATTATCAAGATAAATATACTTATTGTCCATTTATTTTAGAATATATGTTCCAGAAAAAACTTTTTTTGCATTACCAGTCATCAAAATTTCATCTTCTGATCTAGACCAATTTATTATTAGATTACCTCCTGGTAGATTTATTACTGTTTTTGAATTACATAAACCTAGTTTGTATGCTGCCACATGTATAGCACAAGCTCCTGTTCCACATGCTAATGTTGCTCCTGCACCTCTTTCCCATACAAGTACTTTAATATTATCTCTATTTATTATTTGGGAAAAATGAACATTTGTTTTTTCAGGAAATAATTTATGTTTTTCAAACACTGGACCTAATAGTGAAAGTGATATTTGAGTGATATCTTCAAGAAAAAATATCAAATGTGGATTTCCCATCCCCACTGCATAACCCTGTTGTTCAAAATTCTTTTCTTTAAAAAGGCATGAAGGAATTGAATTCATTTTTGTATCTATTTTTGTTGGAATAGATTTAGTTTCTAATATTGGTTTTCCCATCCTTACAGTAATTTCACCATTATTATATTGAGCAATTTTTATACCAGCTTTTGTTTCGATCCTATATTCAGAAACGCTATTAGAACCTTTATTGGAATTGTGTAGATATTGAACTAAACACCTGATTCCATTTCCACACATTTGAGCCTCCGAACCATCTGAATTATAGATAATCATCTTTGCGTAATTATTTCTATCAGGTTCCAATATGAAAATTACGCCATCACCACCTATACCGAATTGTCGATCACATAAATTTTTTATATTGATTATTTTTTCAGATAGGAATTGTTTGTAAATATTATTATTTCTGGAATCAATTATTATAAAATCGTTGCCATTACCATGATATTTTTCAAATATTATATTGTTCATTTAAAAATTATATATCTAATAAATTTTAATTATAAATTAAAGCTTTTAACAATCTATTTCTTTTTATAGAATCAATATTAAAATAATATTTTACTAAAGCTTAAATAAGTGATTACTTCTGAAAATACAGATAACAGAGCAACTAATTTATATAAACCATCTGATATAGAGGGTAAATGGCAGAAAATTTGGGAAGACGATAACTTATATAATACAGATGAGCAAGCAAGTAATAAAGAAAAATTTTATGCCTTATCCATGTTTCCCTACCCTTCAGGAAACCTTCATATGGGTCATGTGCGCAATTATGTAATAACTGACTTAATTGCACGATTTCAAAGATTTCAGGGCAAAGTAGTGCTTCATCCGATGGGCTGGGACGCATTTGGGTTACCTGCTGAGAACGCTGCGATAGAAAGAGGAATAAATCCTGATAAGTGGACTAAACAAAATATCGCTCATATGAAATCACAATTAAAGTTATTAGGTCTTTCTGTTGATTGGGATAGAGAATTTGCCACTTGTGATGAAAATTATTATGTATGGACTCAATTTTTATTTTTGGAATTACATAAAGCTGGTCTTGTTTATCAAAAGGAGTCTGAGGTAAATTGGGACCCAATTGATAATACTGTTTTAGCCAATGAGCAGGTTGATTCAGAAGGCAAATCATGGAGATCTGGAGCGATAGTTGAAAAGAAACTTTTAACTCAATGGTTTTTAAAAATTACTGATTATGCAGAAGAGTTATTGCAAGATTTAGAAAAATTAAATGAGTGGCCTGAAAGAGTTAAGATAATGCAGGAAAATTGGATTGGTAAATCAATAGGTACAAATATAAATTTTAAAATAAAAGAATTTAAAAAGGAAAAAATACAAGTATTCACAACCAGACCTGATACTTTATTTGGTGTAACTTATTTAGCAATATCAGTTAATCATCCGTTAATTAAAAAAATATCTGATAATAAAATTTTAAGTAAACTAGAAAATTTAAAAATCTATTTACAAGAAACTAAAGATAAAGTTCAAAAGAAAATTGGTATTCAAACAAATTTAATAGCTATAAATCCGATAAATTCAAAGGAAATTCCTATCTGGATAGCAAGTTATGTTCTTGATGAATATGGAACTGGAGCTGTTATGGGAGTCCCAGCACATGATGAAAGGGATTTTGAATTTGCCAATATTAATTCTATTGATATTAAACAAGTAATTATTAAGGATAAAGATAAAAGTTCCAGCGAATTAACTAATGCTTTTACCGATAACGGTTTTTTAATTAACTCAAATATTTTTGATGGCTTAAATAATAGTGATGCCAAAAAACATATTGCAGAACATGGTGAACGAAATGGATGGGCTGAAAATAAAATTCAATTTCGTTTGAGAGATTGGTTAATTTCTAGGCAAAGATATTGGGGATGTCCAATTCCAATTATTAAATGTACTAATTGTGGTTCTGTTCCAGTAAATAAAAAGGATATTCCTGTTAAATTACCAAATGAGATTAAAATTTCCTCTAATAAAATTAATTCTCTGGGTAGTAATAAAAGTTGGATTAATACGACATGTCCAAAATGCGGTATTTTCGCGAGTAGAGAAACGGATACTATGGACACGTTCATGTGTTCATCATGGTATTTTTTAAGATATCCTTCATCCAAATCTTTAACAAAGCCATTCGAAAAAGAGCAAATTAATAAATGGCTACCTGTTGATCAATATGTCGGAGGTGTAGAGCATGCAATTTTACATTTGCTTTATGCAAGATTTCTTACGAAGGCTCTAAGGGACAATAATCTTTTTAATATTGATGAACCATTTAAAAGGCTATTGACACAAGGTATGGTTCAATCTGCAGCTTATAAAAATTCAATAACTGGAAAATATATCTCTCCAACTGATATTAAAGATATAACTAATCCAAAAGATCCAAAAGACAATTCAAAACTTGAAGTTCTTTTTGAAAAAATGTCAAAATCAAAATATAACGGTATAGACCCAGAATCTGTAATTAAAAAATATGGAGCAGATACAGCAAGAATGTTTATTTTATTTAAAGCCCCTCCTGAAAAAGACCTTGAATGGGGTGATTCTGATGTAGAAGGTCAATATAGATTTTTTATGTAGAATATGGAAGCTTTTCTTAGATTACAGTAATAATGATAATTCCCATGAAGGAGATAAACTAAATCAAGAAAATGAAAGATCATTATTAAAGTCTATAAATATTGCTATAAAAGAAATTTCTAATGATATAAAAAACAATCAATTCAATACAGCAATATCAGAATTAATGAAGTTTTATAATTCTATATCCTCGAACCTAAATCATGTAAATAAAGACTTAAGAAGAGAAGCTCTTATGAAATTTTGTATATTATTAGCACCTTTTGCTCCTCATATTTCTGATGAAATCTGGCATTTAATTGGTAATTCAAAATCAGTTCACTTAGAAGAATGGCCAGTATTCGATGAAGAAGCTCTAAAGGAAAACAGTTATGAATTAGTAATACAAATTAATGGAAAAGTTAGAGATAAAATTAATGTAGAAATTAATATTTCTGATGATGAGATTAAGGAAAAAACATTAATTAGACCTAATGTAGAAAAGTGGATTGATAAAAAAACAATCAGAAAAATAATAATTGTAAAAGGCAGAATTATAAATATTGTCGTTTAATATTAATTAATTTTTTTAATTTTTATTGTTGTGGGGTTAGACCAATCTCCCTTTATAAGATAGTCATCATTACCAAAACACATCTGACGAATTATAAAAAATATTGGCTCAGCTGATGAATTTCCAATATGAGAAGTAATTTCTTTTATTGATAATTCTTCGCCATTATTAAATAATTGTGTTACTTGTTTTTGATAATCAATTATTTCTGCTGCTGCTTTTTTACCAGCTTCAACACCAGGTTGATCATAAGCATTTATATCAACTAATTCAGCGTAAAAAGAAACAGCTCGCTCAAATAAAGCAATTAATGCACCTAGTGTTAAACAATTTAACTTATCTAAGGTAATTGTGATGCTTTGCCTATTTTCGTTGGATAGTGCAGATCTTGTACCTTGTAAAAATCCTGATAAAAATTCTTTTGGATTTTCATAGTCAAAATAGTTATTACCATTAGGAGTATCAAGTAACTCTATAAAAACACAAAAGAAATTATCAATACCATCTCTCAATTGTTGAACATATGCATGTTGATCAGTAGACCCTTTATTTCCAAAAACAGATATTCCTTGATGAACGATTTCACCCTTCCTATTAAACTTTTTTACCTAGAGACTCCATAACTAATTGTTGAAGATATTTACTAAATACTTGTAACCTGTCTCTATAAGGTAATACAACCATATCTCTCTTACCTATTCCATCACCAGAAAAATACCACGCTGATGATAGTAATGCAGCAGGATTATCTTTAATATTGGGGATCCTGGTTAACTCATCCATTATTGCTGCACCTTTAATAAATTCAGAAACATCTCGATTAATAAGAGCTAAAGGAAGAAGGCCAACTGAGCTGGTAATACTGGTTCTGCCTCCAACCCAGTCGGGAAGATTAAATATTTTCAACCAATTCTCTGATTTTGCTTTTTTATATAATTGGCTATCTTTCATCGTTATTGCTATTGCGTTTGTGTTCCAGTCTAAATTTTTATTTTCTACATGCTTTTGAATTATATTCATTGCTATTTTTGGTTCAGGTGTTCCACCTGACTTACTTACAACAACAAATAATGTGCTAGCCAATTTATCAGATAATTCATCTAATTTCTCACTTATTAAGAATGGATCAATATTATCAATGTATGAAAAATTCAATCCACAAGAATTCTCTTGTAATGCTTCTGTTATTAATAGTGGTCCTAAACCGCTTCCTCCAATACCTATCCATAAAACGTCAGTAAATTTTTGATTTTTAATATTTGTAATTTTACCCTCTAATATATTTTCTCCAAATTCTGAAATATCTCTAATCTCATTATTGATTTCATCCTTAATAAGATTATTTGGTGCAACAGATGGATTTCTTAACCAATAATGTCCAACTTGTCTTTTCTCATCAATATTTGAAATAGCACCAGCTTCTAATTCATTTAGGGCTGAAAAAACGTTTTTTAAATTTATTTTCTAACGATGATATTTGATTGAGAGTAAAATTTATTTTGCTGATATCTAACCATATATTTATTTGTTTATCAAACCAAAGGTAGTTGCAATATTTATCCCATGAATTAAAATCATTTTTCATTTTATATTTTGACTATTTTCTTATTTTCATTATTATATCTAGTTTATTCTTCGTAAATACTAATCATTTCAATTTATTTAGTTATATTATTTTTAGATAATAATGTTTGTGAATTTTAATAAATACTATTAGGGGTTTTATTTATTTATATCTCATTTATTATTCAATAAAAATATCAGATTTTGGCTAAATCATTCAAATATTTAATTTCACCTGAAATTTCACGACTTAGAGACTTTTCACCCAAATTAAAAATAGCAATCTTAGCTTCAGGTGAGGGATCAAATTTTCAAGAATTGATTGACCTCTCTAATTCAAATAAATTTGATATTGAAATTAAGATTTTAATTACAAACAAATCTGATGCTGGGTGTATATCACGAGCTAAAAAATCCAATATCTCGTATAAATTAATTAAAAGCTCTGATTATGAAAATAAGGATTATTTTGAGGATGAAATTATAAATACAATAAAAAAACAGGATATTGAACTTGTGGTTATGGCAGGTTGGATGAAAATCATGTCATCAAAATTTGTTAATGCATTTAAAAATAAAATAATAAATATTCATCCATCATTACTGCCTTCATTTAAAGGAAATAACGCAATTAAAGAAGCCATAACAAATGATTCAAAGATCACTGGTTGTTCAGTACATTTTGTAGAACCAGAGGTTGATAGTGGCCCCTTAATTATGCAAGCAGCATTAGCTATTTCAGATAATGATAATTTAGAGACAATAACTCAGAAATTACATTTATTGGAACATAAAATACTACCACTCTCAATTTCTCAGGCCGGATATATTATCCGGAATAAATTCATGGGTAATGATTAATCATTTCTAACCCATCATTTATTGGTAAACCAGATATTAGATTAAGGTTCTGTATAGCTTGTCCTGTTTGTCCTTTAATTAAATTATCAATCACTGATAAAATAATAATCCTTCCATTTCTAGTATCAACTTTGACAGAGAGATGGATTTCATTTGTATTTTTAACCCACTTGGTGGAAGGATATATATCCACTGGTAATACTCGAATATTAGAGTAGTTTCTATAATAATTTTCTAATATTATTCTACAATCAGAAGATGTTAAACCTGGATCCCTTAATCTTCCATAAATTGTCGAATGCATTCCTCTTGTCATTGGTATTAAATGGGGAGTGAAAAGTAGTTCAATATCATTACCTGAAATAAAATTTGCTATTTGTTCTATTTCAGAAGTATGTCTATGATTTATTAGGCCATAAGCGGAAAGACCATCTCCACATTCAGAAAATAATAATTTTTGATGTGGTTCTCTGCCTCCGCCTGATGTACCACTTTTTGAATCTATTACTATACCTTCGTTATCAATAATCCCTTGGGATAAAAATGGGATAAGTGGAATTAGAGCAGATGTTGGATAACATCCAGGACAGGCGATTAAATTTGCTTTAGATATATCTTTAAAATTAACTTCAGGAAGACCATAAACTGCCTCTTTACACAAATCATCGTCATCTCTCTTATATTTTTTCGCTTCATTAGAGTAAACACTTTTCCATTGATTAAGAGACTTATACCTATAATCGGCTGATAAATCAATTACTTTTACTCCTTTTTCTAATAAACCTCTTGTTAATGTAGAAGAAATTCCATTAGGCAAGCAAAGTAAAGCTACATTAGCTTTATCTGCGATTCTATCTGTTGATATTTTTTCAATTACGTTGTCAGATTCTAAATTTATGAATGGAAAATTATCGCTCCATTTCGTTCCTGAAGATTTATTACCACCTAAATAAGAAATTTTATAATTTCTATTATCCTTTAATAGATTTACTGCTTGTATTCCGCCGTAACCAGTAGCACCAACTATTGCAACATTCATTTCTATTTATTGGCAGACTTTAAGATAGGATTGTAAGTGTTGAATAAAATAATAATTAAAACACTTTTTTCTATATTGAAGAGTAATAATGAAAGAAACAAGTCCAAAATCAAATAATGGAACAATTGTGGATAATAACGAAAGTTTTAATATAGAATTTGATCCGATAAGCGATGCATTAGCAGCCATAAGAAATGGAGAATGCATCATTGTTGTTGATGATGAGAGAAGAGAAAATGAAGGCGATTTAATTTGTGCGGCTCAATTTGCTACTCCTCAACAAATTAATTTTATGGCGACAGAGGGTAGAGGTCTTATATGTTTAGCAATGCAAGGAGACAAATTAGATTCCTTAGATCTTCCTTTAATGGTTGATCGAAATACAGATGAAAATCAAACTGCATTTACTATTTCAATAGATGCGGGTCCGGAGAATAATGTAACCACTGGAATTTCAGCAGAGGATAGAGCTAAAACTATTCAAGTTGCAATTAACCCTTCAACTAAGCCAGAAGATTTGAGAAGACCCGGACATATATTTCCATTAAGAGCAAAAAAAGGGGGGGTATTAAAAAGAGCCGGCCATACTGAAGCAGCTGTAGATATTGCTGCAATGTCTGGTCTTTATCCTGCGGGTGTTATTTGTGAAATTCAAAATCCAGATGGCTCTATGTCCAGACTTCCTCAACTTAAAGAATATGCGAAAGAATGGGGGATGAAGTTAATATCGATTGCAGACCTCATCAGTTACAGATTTCAGAACGAAAGATTTGTTTTTAGAAAATCTGATGCAATTCTTCCAAGTATTTTTGGTAATTTTAAGGCATATGGATACATAAATGAACTTGACGGCTCTGAACATATTGCATTAGTAAAGCAAAAGGCAAATAAACTAAGTGAGCCAGTACTAGTAAGGATGCATTCAGAATGTTTAACTGGTGATGCGTTTGGATCACTACGTTGTGATTGTAGACCCCAGTTAGAGGCTGCATTAGCAAGGATTGAAAAAGAAGAAGAAGGCGTAGTTGTTTATTTAAGACAAGAAGGAAGAGGGATTGGTTTGATTAATAAATTAAAGGCATACAGTTTACAAGATGGGGGTTTGGATACTGTAGAAGCTAATGAAAAATTGGGTTTCCCTGCTGACCTGAGAAATTATGGAGTTGGAGCTCAAATTTTAACTGACCTTGGGATTAAAAAGTTAAAACTACTTACAAATAATCCCAGAAAAATTGCTGGATTAGGTGGATATGGAATTCAAGTTACTGAGAGAGTCCCATTAGTTATATGTCCTGGCGAGCATAATTCTGAATATTTAAATGTTAAGCGACAAAAACTTGGACATATGTTAGAAGAAGAAAAAATAAATACTTTAAATATAGATCCTTATATTGCAATTTTCCTTGATGGTGACTATAAATCAATAGATTTAGTTCCTATCAAAAATAATATAATCGAATTTTGCGAAAAGAATAAAATAAATATTATTTTGGAAAGCTCTCCAAGACTATTAGCTTTTTGGAATAGACCAAAATTAGTATGGAAAATATTGCATGACAAAAACAGAGAAGATTCCACTATTAATGATAATGAAATTAATAAGATTGAAATCTTTATTCAATTTTTATCAGAATATAATAAAAGTTCAAAAGTTGGTATTATCGTATCAAAAAATATTCAACAAGCCTTACATCCAAAAAACAGTATTAAATTAATAAATACCAAGTTTTCAATTAAAAATGAAGAATTATATTCATCTACTAGGAAATTTAATCTCGATAAAGAGACTTTCAGTATTATCTTTGATAAAAACTTATTTTAATTTATACTAAACTTGCTTTAATAATTTTTGAGCCGTTAGTTAGTTTTAATACAATATCCATATCTTCTGTTTTTCCAAAAACGGTATGAACACCATCTAAATGAGGTTGAGATTCATAAACTATAAAAAATTGACTTCCACCAGTATTTTTACCCGCGTGTGCCATAGAAAGTGAACCTTTGATATGTTTGTTTGAATTTATTTCACAATTAATCTTATATCCAGGTCCTCCTGTTCCAGGCATTCCTGTTGATCCTGCACGAGTATTTGGACAACCACCTTGAGCCATAAAACCCGGGATAACACGATGAAAGGCCAATCCATCATAAAAACCTTCATTAATTAGTTTTGTGAAATTATTAACTGTATTTGGTGCGTCCTTAGAAAACAATTCAATATTAATTGTGCCGGCATCAGTTTCAAATAAAGCTTTGGTCATTGTTTAACTATATTATTTAATATAAATAATAGACCTTAAAGAAGCTTTTCAAGATTCTCCTTAATGGAATTTAAATCTAAACTCTCATTTGTACTGTCACCTTGACTCCAGTTATCTACTTCTAAATTTTTTTGAGGAGGTGAAATTAATAATCTATCCTCTGCTGTCTTTGGAACAAAATCTTTTTCAACTAATTTACATTCATAATCTAGTTTTGTACAAAAATCCTTTATTTCTTCTATATTTATCATTTCTACTGTAGGCAATGGAAAATCCTGCGCTTCTAGAAGTCCACAATAACGTTCAGCATCATCCTTTTCTTCAAACATTAAAACTATAGTCCTACCTTTCAGCTCAATAGAATGAATACCTTCTTTTTCTGTGCCAAAGTTATATAGTAAAACAAAAATATTCATAAAAACATCTTATTATATTTATATGATATTTGACTATCTATCTGATAGTGATAATTCTTGGAGCCTGGTATATAAGGCTATTTCCTCATCGTTAGTATCAGCAGGAATAACTACAAGAATTTCTACAAACTGATCTCCTATATTGTCTCCGGAAATCAAACCTCTACCTTTAAGTCTTAACAATCTTCCGGTTGATGATTTTGGAGGGACTTGAAGAGTAACATTTCCATCAAGAGTTGGAACATCTACCGCGCAGCCAAGAAGGGCATCTGGAGGAAATAACTCTAATTTATAAAGAACACGTAGTCCATCTATTCGTAGTCCATTTTCAGTTTGGACTTTTAATTGCAAATAATGATCCTTTCCTCCTTTAGCAATATTTTCTAATCTTAATCTCCAACCGTCACCAGCAAATGGAGGAGTATCAACCTCAACAACAGTTTGATCCTCAAGTTCTATTAAAATAGATGAACCCCTCAAGGCTTCATCGGGAGTTAATTCGATAATAGTTTCAATATCTTGATGAAGCTTTACTGGAGGAGGTTCTTCTGGAGACGTCGCTGGGTATTCGTAACTATCATAATTTGTATTATTATTGTTTGTGTAATGCATTTCATCTTCATAAAATTCAGTATTTTTATCGATATGATTGTTATGCTCTAATTCTGAATCATACTTATATCCAAATAAAGTATTCAGGTAATCTTGATACTCAGGAAAGCCAGTGCTGTAATTGTTTATTTTATCATTAACTTTATTGATCTCATCAGGATTCCCTCTTTTTTTAGGATCACGTAAAAATTCATAAGCCTCGTTTATTAGCTTAAATCTATCTTCAGCATTAATATCATTCTTATTTAAATCAGGATGCCACTTTCTTGCTTCCCTGCGAAAAGCCTTTTTAAGTTCAATATCGTCAAATTCATAGGATAAACCTAAAATCGACAAGTAGTCATTTTTAGAGGAAGTAGTCATTGTCCCATGGATCTTCGTCCCTAGAATTACCATACCTTGAATTTCGATAATTACTATCCATTTGATTATCCCAAGGATCATCATCCCAATAATCATCAGAAAATAATTCATCTTTTAATGATCCAAAGGTATTTTTTATACCTTTGAGAGGATTACTATCCATTTTTTTTTCTGCAGCAAATCTTCTATTTAGGCCAAAAAGTGCTTCCTGCAGAGAACTGACGGATATTTCTAATTCTTGAGGATCTTCATCATCAAGAAATTCTTCAACATCTTGAATTGCTAGCTCTACTGCTTTTTGCTGTCGCTCTGCTCCATATGGTCCAAATTCTAGTGAAGCGTCTCTTAATCTTCTTTCTGCTTGAGCAATAAGAGTCAAAGCATTATTTTTTCTATCAATAACTGATCTTTTCATTCTATCTTCCGCAGCCTTTGACTTGGCTTCAGCGATCATCATATTGATTTCTTGTTCATTAAGATTTGAACCTCCTGAGATACTGACAGTCTGTTTTCTGCCTGTAGTTCTATCAGTTGCACTGACTTCTAACAATCCATTTGCATCTATATCGAAAGCCACTTGTACCTGTGGTATCCCTCTTGGTGCTGGAGGTATTCCAGACAATCTAAATTTTCCTAATGATTTATTCTCTGAGGCTAATGGCCTTTCACCCTGTCTTACTTGCACAACTACAGATGATTGATTTGATTCCGAAGTACTAAAAACATCTGATTGTCTAACTGGTATAGGGGTATTTCGTGGGATAAGAACTTTCATAAGTCCTCCAATAGTTTCTAAGCCTAATGATAAAGGTGTTACGTCGTTTAAAAGTAAATCACGCAAATCCCCACTAATAATGCCAGATTGAATTGCAGCACCAATCGCAACAACCTCATCAGGATTTACAGATTGACAGGGTTGTGACGGTACTAAAGTTTTGACGAGTTGTTGAACCATAGGGATACGAGTACTCCCGCCAACAAGGACAACTTCGTCTATATCATCTCCATCCCAGCCAGAATCTTCTAAAGCAATTTGAACAGGTTCAAGCAATCTATCTAGGAGATCTTCTGATAAAGATTCAAATAATTTCCTATCGAATTCCTCTTCAATATGTAATGGACCATCATCACTTGTAGTAATAAAAGGTAAGGATATTTTAGTTTTTTGTAGTCCTGAAAGTTCACATTTAGCTTTCTCAGCAGCTTCTGTAAGTCTTTGAAGAGCTTGTCTATCCCGTCTTAAATCAATATTGTGTTTTTCAAGAAATCTTTCAGAAATCCAATCTACTATTTTGGAATCAAAATTATTACCTCCGAGTTGTGTATCTCCACAGGTGGCTTTTACATCAAAAACACCATTAGATATCCTCAACAAAGAGACATCAAAGGTACCTCCACCTAAATCAAAAACAAGTACGTTATTAGAAGAGCTTTTTTCAAAGCCATATGCTAATGCTGCTGCTGTAGGTTCATTTAAAATTCTATCAACTTTAATCCCAGATAATACAGCAGAATCCTTAGTAGCTTGTCTTTGAGACTCATTAAAATAGGCAGGTACAGTTATTACGGCAGAATCAATTGTATCTCCTAAATAAGTTTCTGCGTCATTAATTAATTTTCTAATTAACGAACTAATTAACTCTTCAGGTGCGTATTCTCGCTCTGTAAATGGACTTAGAATTCTCACATTACCATTATCATTTGATTTCACGTTATATGGTACGGAAATACTCGTTTCATCAAGTTCATCCCAATCTCGTCCTATGAATCTTTTCAAGTTATAAAAAGTATTCTTAGGATTTAACACAAGCTGCCTTCGAGCCTGATCACCTATAACAATTTCTGAGTTTTTAGTAAATCCAACTATCGAAGGTGTGGTTCTTGTACCCTCTGAATTAGCAATTACAACGGGGCGGCCAGCCTCTATCACTCCTACAACGGAGTTAGTAGTACCTAAATCAATTCCAACTATTTGCCCCA
>JAOOLH010000021.1 GCA_028408675.1 Prochlorococcus sp. AH-716-K03
GCAATTTGGAAAATAATTTAAATTAAATTTCTCCAAAAAATAGGCATTTAATTACTTCAAAAAAAGGTAGTATTAATTTACTTAAAGATAAATAAATACTATTTACGCTCTTTTTATAAATATAATTCCCTTCTTAATTTTTGGTTTTTTAATTGGTAAAAGAAGACCAAAAGTCTCAGAATCTATTGCTATTCCTCTCATAAAGTACGGAATACCTTTGAGTGTAATGGGCCTCCTATTAAAAGAAGGCATTGATATAGATTTAATTAAAACTGCTTTAATTGCCTTTTTCACAATTGGATTTTTAATAATTCTAATTAATAATTTCCCAATAGTTAAATCAAGACTGCCTAATTATTCATTTCAATTAGCTGGTTTAATTGGCAATACTTCATTTCTTGGTATCCCAATTGCTATAGCCCTTCTTCCAACTAATACTATTAATTTTACAATTGGATTTGATTTAGGTACAACTATTTTTGCTTGGATCTTTGGTCCCTTCTTTCTTCAAAAAAAAGAAAACTCCAATATCATTTTTAATTACAAGGAGCTTTTAAAAGCCATACTAAATAGCCCTGCCTCCAGAGGAATTATAGGTGTGTTTATTGCTTATCTTTTTAAACTTGAAACCGTTTTAGGAGATTTTCTTTGGATCCCAGCAAGGATAGTGATAGTTTTAGCAATAATAGTAGTTGGAACAAGACTTGGAATAATCACAAATAACAAAACTATAATTTTTAATTTAACTAAAGGGATTAAATATTCAATAATACTAAAATTGTTTATTTTACCTTTAATTATATTTTTTGTTAGCAGAATCCTAAACTTTGATGCAAATCAAACCTCAGCAGTAGTTCTTCAGGCAGGAACACCATCTGCTGTGTCAACAATCCTTATGGCTGAGGCATATAAATTTAATCAACAGATTGCAGCTACTATACTTTTTACAACAACATTAATTTCAATAATTACGATACCTCTCTTGGCATTTCTTCTGAATATATTTAGTTAAGATTATTTATTACTCAAAAAATATAAGTATTTTTATTTCTTGCCAAATACATATATAAAGAATATTGTAAAGAATATATCCGGAAAACTACATAATGTCTTAAGATTTATAGTATGAAATCAGTAAATCCTAAAAATGAATATATCCCTATAGATCTTAAAATCTCTGTAAGGAGAGATACCTTAAGGCTTATTTCAGAAATGGCACTAGATATGGGGATTAGTATTAATGAGGTCTTTAGTTTTTTAGCAGAGGACTCAGTCATAGACCTAGAGTTATTAGAAAATTTAGACAGTGTGGAAATTCCTAATAAATGTAGTTTGGATGATCTTAAAAATGAAATGCTTAAAAAAAAGCTTTGTTAAAATTTTTCGACTTGTCTACCTCTCCAGTTGGATTCAAAACCATTACTTAGTAATTTAATTGCATTAGCATTTAAATCACTTTTTTTAATTCTCCATAGATTATAAATCCCATGTACCCCTAATTTTTGATGGTTAATATTCGACCAGTGCTCTTCTCTGGATGAGAATTTATCTATGACAACCAAAAAGGATTCACTATCGTAGTTTGGTTTATCTTGAAAGTTTGTCCTTCTATCAAAATTAAATCTCTCAAATAAATTAACTACTCCTTCTGCTGTATTCGATTCATAAAAGACTATCTGTTTGGTGTAAAAGTGTAATGACGGTTTTCTTATCCCAATCATTGCTAAAGTTTCACCACCCTTACGAGCATCTAAAATTTGCTTAGCAATATCGCGTAAAGGTAATTGTCTGGTATTATCTGCTAATTTCCTAATTGGTGGCATCAAAAATGCTTGTCCGCACAATAGTAATATTTGAAGGTAAAGAAAAGTGTTTTGGGATTTAATAAAAAATAAAACAAGTCCAATAAAACTAATACCAACGAAAAAAATTCTTGCTTTAAGAATTATTCCAGAACTTATTAGGTTTGAAGCAAGATTTGGCATTTCAGGATCATTGATTGAACTCAACCAAATATTTGATAAAAAGAATGCTATTGATAAGCCCAGAAAGATTAAAAGATTAATAATCCACAAAGATGAAAAAGCTTTTTTTCGATTTTGAAGCTTCGAGTAACTATTACTTATCAGAATTGCTGCAGCTGGAATTGCAGGAAGCCAGTAGCTAGGTAGTTTAGTTGCAGAAATGCTAAAAAAAATAAAAACGGAACCCAGCCAACATAAACAATAAATAAATAAAGTTTCTGAAGGAATACAGCCTTTTTTTAAACTAATTTTCAGCTCTTTAAAAGCCTCAAACATCCCATGAAATAAAAAAGTAGTAAAAGGCAATGACCCAATGACCATTATGAAAACGAAGAACCATGGAGGTTCAGCATGATTATTCACTACTGAAGTGTACCTCTGAAAATTGTGATACCCAAAAAAGCTATTCCAAAAGGGTTTTCCTTCTTTTAAAAATTCTAAAATATACCAAGGTAGGCTTATTAAAACTGTAATGATCAAACCCCTTTTGGGTTGTATTTTCTTTAGTAAATTTTTCCAATCTTTTTGACTTAACAAGAAAGATGAAATAGTCAAAGCAGCAAGGACAAAAGCAACTGGTCCTTTAGTTAAAATTGCAAGCCCAAGAAAACACCACGGAGAGATGCAATTTTCTTTTTTAGTACTAGCCATTCTTCTCCAAAACAAAAGAAGGCTTATCCCTAAATTCCCGCATAAGAGAGCATCACTTACTGCAGTTCTGCTCCAAACAATTATTAGTGGAGACAAGGCAAAGCTCAAAGATGCCACTATTGGAGTGGCTAATTTACCCCCGCCTTTTTGAGGCCAACAATATATTGTATCTCCAATCATTAACATCAAAAATAATGAAGCCAATGCTGAAGGAAGTCTTGCTGAAATTGTTCCAAAGCTATCCCATACTTCGTTTTTCGGTAGGGAATAAAACAAGCCCATCAGCCAATACATAAGGGGTGGTTTATCAAATCGGAAAATACCATTTACTTTTGGGGTTAACCAATCGCCAGATTCACTCATTGCCCTCCCCGCCGCAGCAAAAAGAGGAGGAGTTTCATCTACTAATCCTGTAGAGCCTAGACCTAAAAGAAAAATTATTATTCCAAAGATCAAAACTACTAAAAAAGTTAGTAGCCTTTTTTTAGATTTAATAATTATCATTTGGGAAAATTTTGAGATTGATATTCTTTAATAATCGTATTAAGCCAACCTACAACTTTACCAGCAAATATATTTGAAGAAGCATTACTATCTACCCATTTTCTACAATTTTTCCGGTCAATCTTATCAATGATCTTCAAGTAATTAATCAGGCTTTCCTTATCATCAGGTTTAGCAAGATAACCTGTTTTCCCATGTTGGATAATTTCACTTGGACCTCCCCTTTTGTAAGCCACCACAGGAACTCCACAAGCCAATGCTTCAACCACTACATTTCCATAAGCTTCATTCCATTTGGGAGTATTAAGCAAAGCTCTACAAGTTCCAAGTTCTTTCTGTAAATTATTGGTTTCTAAAAAACCCCTCCATTCTAAAATCCCTGGAGAGAATAATTTTTCTATTTTTAATGCATAAGATTCATCTTGAACAATTCCCCAAACATTAAGTTTTTCTCCAAGAGCATTAGCTACATATGCTGCATCCTCAAGACCTTTTTCAGGTGCTACTCTTCCTACCCAACCTAGAGGGCCATTTTTACAATCTTGAAATATATAGTTAGCTAAATTAAAACCATTCCCAATAACAATTGGGTTTTCAATAAAGGGATAATCAGAAGCTTGTATCTTTGAATGAAAAGCAAAGTTATTTGGAAATTTGGAATAAACCTTTGAAATTAAATTACTTATAACAAAACTTTCGGAGCCCATACTAACAATATGAGCAATTGGGGTTTTTATATTTAGAGTCATCCAAATCGGTAGCCAATCATAAGAAAAATTTAAAATAATATCTGCTTTCTTTCCGATATCTATTGCTTTTTCAAGCATTCCTGATAGAAGTGAATTATTAGGAATACACACCGGAGAATAAAAATCTTGATGTTGCCAACTTTTTTGCTCCTCTCCTTCTATAAAATGTAATTTTGCTTTTTTAGTGGCTTCAAACAATTTAGAATTATTTGGGGCCACTACATCTACAGTGTGACCTTTTGCTATCAAGCCAGTCACTAAAGAATTCAGAGTAAGTTCTACTCCACCACCTCTACCACTTCCCAAAAAACCAATAGGAGTACTAATTAAAACTATATGCATTCTTAAAAATATTTCCTATGAACTTACTAAATATTAGTCTTAGTATTTGAAAGTTCCCATAAAGACTTTCTTTGGCTAACGAAGAAAACTGACATTAGGACAAAAACCACTCCAATCCATTGAATGATTGTTAATCTTTCATTTAAGTAAATACCACCACTAAGGAGTGCAAATATCGGAGTTAAAAATGCAAGAGTGCTGAATCCTGTTATCTCTTTATTATTTGCAAAATAGAAAAATAATCCATAAGCTAAAGCTCCCCCCAAGATACTTGCGAATGACATCAGTCCCCAATCAAAGATTGACCAATTTGGGATCAATTGAAAATTTGTTTGCAAGCAATGTTTAAGAATAAGAGGGACACTTCCTAAAACCATATGCCATCCAGTTACTGCGACTGGATCACTTTTAGTACATGTAAATCTAATCAAAATTGTTCCTAGTGCCATTGCTAGAGAGGCTCCAAGCATCCAAAATTCTCCCACATTAAAGGTGATATTACTAATGCTCTTATCAGACATTAACCACCAACTCTCCAAAAGTTCTTTTGGAACTCCTAAAAAAATTATTCCACCTAAGCCAAAAAGTAAACCTAGCCATCCAATTGGATTAATTAAATTGCCAAATATTGCTCTTGCCAAGAGTGCTACCAACAAGGGTTGAGAATCTATTAAAACAGAACCCAAACCGGCACCTGTCTTTGAGATCCCATATGTTAAAAATAATTGAAAAAAAGTTGCATCTATGACTGTAAAAACCAAGAACCATTTCAAATCACACTTGTAAATTTTTAAATCTCTTTTTAATAAATATGTTGTAATAAGAACAACAATCCCGGCAGGAAGAAGTCTCAATGAAGCGACAAAATCAGGTCCAGCACTTGATACTAGAGGGGTCATAGCCGCCATTGAAGTCCCCCAGAGAGCAAAAGGGAGTATCATTAAAAACCAATTTAGGATTGAATTCATTAGGTCTGCTGATAGTCTTTTTAAAGTAGATTTATGATTTGTACCTTAAAAAAATGATTTGGCCTTTTAGACGTAAGTCAAAAAAAAGAATGGCTCGTTTAGTAATTGATGAGCCAATCACAAGTTCAACGAGAGTTTCTGTCCTCAAAGCTCTAAAACAAATTGAGGATAGAGAATTCCCTGCATTGATACTTAGGATCGACACTCCTGGAGGTACCGTTGGCGATAGCCAAGAAATATACTCTGCTATTAAAAGACTAAAGGAGAAAGGCTGTAAAGTGGTCGCAAGTTTTGGAAACATATCAGCTTCTGGTGGAGTATATATCGGTGTAGCCTCTGACAAAATTGTAGCTAACCCAGGAACAATAACAGGTTCGATCGGAGTAATAATAAGAGGAAATAATTTATCTGAACTTTTGAATAAAATTGGAATTAAGTTTGAAACAGTAAAAAGCGGGATTTATAAAGATATTCTTTCACCAGATAAGCCTTTAAGTGAGGAAGGAAGAGAACTACTACAAGGATTAATAGATGAAAGTTACAAACAATTCACTGAGGCTGTTGCAGAAGGTAGAAATTTACTAGTAGAAGATGTAAAGAAATTTGCTGATGGCAGAATCTTTACTGGAACACAAGCAAAAGATCTGGGATTAGTTGACAAGATTGGAGATGAGTTTGTAGCAAGGGAGATTGCAGCAGAGATGGTGAAAATAGATCCAAAAATACAACCCGTAACTTTTGGTAAAAAGAAAAAGAAATTATTAGGGCTTATTCCTGGTAGTAGAATTGCAGAAAAAATTATTCAAAATATATTTTTTGAAGTAAATTCATCTAATAAAATACTTTGGTTATATAAGCCTTAAATCCAAGAATGAGTAAGGACTATTTTGATATTGAAAATATTACTGCAATTAGGGGGGCAACAACTTCTGATGGGAATACTTTAGAAGAGATTGAAAATTCAGTTGTTGAACTTATTAATGAATTAATTTCACGAAACAGTTTGGAACCAAAAAAGATTTTATCAATAACTTTTACGGTTACTAAAGACTTAGACGCCTGTTTCCCAGCTTCAATTGCAAGAAAATGTTTTGGACTAGACTCAGTCGCATTTTTAGATTGTCAGCAAATGTATGTTGCTAATGATATTGATTTTTGCATAAGATTAATGGCTCTTGTAATTTCTCCTTCTGAGGCTAGAATTAGTCATCCTTACTTAAGAGGCGCCTCAAATTTAAGGTCCGATAGATGTTAATCTTGTAGAAAAGATTTCACGCAAATCTTCAAACTTTAGTTTAAAAACAATTTTTAAACCATTTAAGACAATGCTTTGTAAACAAAAAAAATTTATTAAAAATATAAAGATATTTACCTTATTATTGTTCGCCCCAATTTTAATTCCGATCCCCTCTTTAAATCTAAATGAAGCAAAAGCAGCCTTAGAATTTCAATGGGATAGTAATCCTAACTATAAAAGGTTGAAATGGTTTCAAAAAAATTCCGAAAAAGGAGCAAGAAACACAATATTTTACTTTTTGAGACCTTTTGACAGGAAAGCTGGACTTTTAAAAATTAATATGAAAATCCCTAAGAATTTCAAATCAACTCTTAAAAAAGAGAAAATCACTCTTTGCCAAGTAAAAATAGGGGGTTTTGATACTCGTACAAAATGTATTAATAATATCCCCGCAGATATAGAAATCAATGAAGAGAAAACCTCTTTAGATATTTTCCCTTATAGTCCAATTCCTGCTAATAAAGACAGCTATGCTATCGTTTTTAAAGTTTTTAATCCAAGAAAGGCAGGTTTATATCAATTTCATTCTTTTGGACAACTCATAGGCAAAAAAAATCCAGTTTCAAGTTATTTAGGAAGCTGGACTATAGTGATCGATTAAATGATAAATTATTAAAGGACATATAAAAAAATGACAAAAAGAACATTCGGCGGAACATCAAGAAAAAGGAAGCGTGTATCTGGTTTTAGAGTAAGAATGCGCTCTCATACAGGAAGAAGAGTTATTAAAAGCAGAAGAAAAAGAGGAAGAGAAAAAATAGCTGTTTAACAATTACCAATAATAATGGCATTGCCCAAAGCTATGCGTTTAAAAGGTCATAGGACTTTTGATTATATTCATAAGAATTCTGTAAAACATTACGGGAAATTAATGATTTTTAGAATTGCAAGGTCAAATCCAAAAATTCTTATCTCTCATAAAAGTATTGATAGTTTAAATAATTTTAAAATTGCCATAGTTATAAGTAAGAAAGTTTCAAAGAAAGCAGTCGTTAGAAACAAAATTAGGCGGACATTACAGGATTGCTTATTAAAAAATTTTTGCCCAGAGAATAACCACAAACCTTATTGGTTACTTGTTAACCTAAAGCCTGGTGTTTTCAACAATGATAAAATTAAATTATTGGAAGATTTTCAACACCTAATCTTTAAGTCAGGTATTTTTAAATGATTAACATAAATGAAGAATTCTTTTATGAAGGAGGACCCGCTAAAAGTGATTTAATAATTAATTTATTTGCTGGATTAACTATCCTTGGTCTTCCATTCACTTTTGCAGCAGTTGTGAGATCCTTATGGCTCAGATATAAGATAAGTAATAAAAGAATTACTATTGAAGGAGGATGGTTTGGAAAAAACAAAACACAAGTCTCCCTAAGTAACATTGAAGAAATAAGATCCATTCCAAGAGGGTTCGGATCATATGGAGACATGGTTTTAGTACTGAATGATGGTTCCAAGGTTGAAATGAAATCATTACCTTTATTCAGAGAAAAACAAAATTTTATTAACGAAAATATAATTAAAAGATCACAAACTTTAAATCTTAATGAGGTTGAGGGATTTGCTACTAAATCCTGAATAAATTGATTACAAAAGTGTTTTTATCCTGTAAAATAAAGTGTCAAATAAAATTCAATTCCTTCTAATATCGTGATAGGGTTCATTTCAGAAAAACTACTAATCCCGATTTTAGATTTTTTCTACGGCTTAGTGCCAAGTTATGGCTTAGCAATTGTTGCGCTAACTGTCGTAATTAGAATTGCTCTTTTCCCACTCAGCGCTGGATCCATTAGAAGCGCCAGAAGAATGAAAATAGCTCAACCTGTAATGCAAAAAAGGCAAGCAGAGATAAAATCTAAATATTCAGGTGATCCAAAGAAACAACAAGAAGAATTAGGGAAACTAATGAATGAGTTTGGGAGTCCTCTTGCAGGATGTCTGCCTCTGATAGTACAAATGCCCGTTTTATTTGCATTATTTGCTACTTTAAGAGGGTCACCCTTCGCAGATGTGCCATATAATATTAATCTAAAAGTATTACCGCAAGATCAAATTGCTGCTATAGATCCAAAACCTTATAAATCTCCAAGACATTCAATATTTGTAACAGAAAAATCCCATTTCCCTGTAGTTGCAACTTTACCAAATGGAACAAAATTAGGAACTGAAGAATCAGTAAAGATAAGCTTGCAGACGACAAATGGTAATAGCTATTCAGAAGTACTTTCAAAATATGATAATGGTTCAAGATTTCTTCCTACTTGGACGGTTTCCAAAGGGACTGAAAATATTGAAGTTACACAAGACGGGCTAGTTACTGCTATCAAACCAGGGGATGCAACGATAGAAGCAAAAATACCTGGATTAGCTGCAAAAAGTGGATTTTTATTTATCAAAGCACTTGGACAGGTAGGATTTTATGTAGATGGTTCAATAAATTGGGATATAGCTACTTTAGTCGGGGCTTTTGGTTTAACCCTACTACTCTCTCAAGTTTTATCTAGTCAAGGGATGCCATCTAACGCCCAACAATCGACGGCGAATAAAATAACTCCAATAATGATTACAGGCATGTTCTTATTTTTTCCACTGCCTGCGGGTGTTTTGCTCTACATGGTAGTTGCGAATATTTTCCAAGCATTACAAACTTTCCTTTTGAACAGGGAAGCTCTACCCGCGAATTTACAAAAAATTCTTGATGAACAATTACTTAGTAAAAATGAAGTTATCCCCTCGACTGCAAACATCTCAGACAAAAGATTACCATTTGAACCTAATAGCAAAAAATAATTTTCTTGTCATAAATAATGGATTCATGGAGTAAAAATTTAGAATTACTAATTAAATCTAGAACTCCTTTAATTTGGATAAGAACTAAAGAAGAAGAAAGACTATATAAAATTCTTAATCATTCATGTAGAAGATTAAATATTAAGAGATTTGTTACATGGGATTGTGTTCATGGAATTAAAGGCGTACTGAATGAAGAAGGTAAATTTCCCAACAATCCTCTTGGAGTTCTTAATTGGATAAAAGAGCAAACCTCTGATTTGCCAACAATATTATTAGTAAAAGATTTCCACAAGTTTTATGACGATCCATCTATAAGTCGAACAATAAAAGAATTATCTTCTTTATTAAGAGAAACAAGCCATAACTTAATTCTTAGTTCACACTTATTGCCATCATCTGAAGAACTTGACGATTTAATGACCATAATTAACTTACCTTTGCCTGATCTAAACGAAATGACAAGACTTATTAAAAAAATTGCTATTAATACCGATTCAAACTTAAACGATCAAGACTTAAATGAACTTGCTATTGCTTCAAGTGGATTAAGTGAAATAAAAGTAAAACAAGTAACGGCTAGAGCTCTTACTCAAAGAGGCAAAATAAGTAGATATGACATTAAAGATATTCTGGAAGAGAAGAAACAAGTTATAGCAAGAAGTGAAATATTAGAATTTTTTGAGAGCAAGTCAAGCCAAAATGATATTGGAGGATTGAAAATACTCAAAACTTGGTTAAAGCAAAGATATCAGGCTTTTTCAAAAGAAGCGAGAGCATACGGTTTACCTATTCCTAAAGGGGTCTTATTAGTAGGGCCTCAAGGTACCGGAAAATCATTAACAGCTAAATCTATTTCGAAAAATTGGGCAATGCCTCTTTTAAGACTAGATGTCGGAAGATTATTCTCTAGTCTAGTAGGTTCAAGTGAGGCAAGAACGAGAGAGACTATTTCTAGAGCAGAAGCTATGTCACCATGCATCCTATGGATTGATGAAATTGATAAGGGGTTTGGTGGCGACGCTAGAAGTGATGGAGGAACAAGTCAAAGGGTTCTGGCAAGTTTACTAACTTGGATGGCGGAAAAAGAATCAGCTGTATTTGTAATTGCTACTGCAAATGCTATTGATAAACTCCCAGCAGAATTATTAAGAAAAGGAAGATTCGATGAAATATTTTTTCTTGATTTACCTAATAATGAAGAGAGATTAAGTATTCTAGAATTACATTTAAAAAAGAGAAGACCAGGTTATAACTTCCCACTTTCGACAATTGTTGATAGAACAGATGGATATTCTGGGGCAGAACTTGAACAAGCTGTAATTGAAGCGATGCACTTTGCTTTTTCTGAGAAAAGGGAATTAATGGAAAAAGATTTAATAAAGGCTATTTCTGAATTAGTCCCGCTATCAAGAACAGCTAAAGAACAAATTGATTTTTTGAAAGAATGGTCATCTACAGGTCGAGCTCGATTCGCATCATAAATCCAATTAAATTCTTATTTATAATTTTTAAAAATATAAATCTGATTAAAATCAATTATTTAATTAATTTTTCATCAAAAAACTCTGATAATGAATTCATATAACTTATCTTATTAAGGATCATAGTAAAAAAAAGAGTGTTAGATCAAAAATTAATAAGAGAAAATCCAGCATTTGTTGAAAAAAATCTATCCTTGAGAGGAAAAGTTTTTAACATTAACTATTTAAATAAGCTAGCTTTAGATAAGAAAGAAATTGATACCCAAATATCAATTCTTCAATCAGAAAGCAAAAAGTTAAGCAAATTAATTGGACAAGAGATAAAAAACAATAATAATTCTTCCTCTAAAGAACTAAAAGCATTGAAAGTTAAGGGCAATAATTTCAGAATAAAGATTTCTGAACTTGAAGAAGAGAAAAGAATAATAGATAAAAAACTTCATGACGAGATATCAAGTTTACCTAATTTCCCAAGTGCGGATACTCCTTTTGGAGAAAATGAAAGTAACAATATTCCATTAAAAACATGGGGAGAACCTCTAAGAAATGATCACTTTAAATCTCACTGGGAAATAGGAGAAAATTTAAATCTATTTGAATCAATTAAAACAACAAAAATCTCAAAAAGTCGCTTTATTACTCTTACCGGTAATGGCGCGAGATTAGAGAGGGCTCTAATTAATTTTATGCTTGATATACATTCTAATAATGGTTATTTAGAATTAATACCGCCAGCATTAGTTAATTCAGAAAGTCTTCAAGGATCTGGGCAACTTCCTAAATTTGCAAATGAAAGTTTTAAATGTGCAAATGATGATTTATGGCTATCTCCAACAGCAGAAGTTCCAATGACAGCTTTTCATAAAAATGAGATAATAGATTTTAAAAAGTTACCTTTAAAATACGTTGCATACAGTCCTTGTTTCAGGAGAGAAGCTGGAAGCTATGGAAGAGATACAAAAGGTTTAATAAGGCTTCATCAATTTAATAAGGTTGAATTATATTGGTTTTGTGACCCGACTAAGTCTTTAGAAGCTCATAAAGAGATAACTAGTGATGCAGAAAGTATCCTAAGGAAGCTTAATTTACCATACAGATTAGTTGATATCTGTACTGGAGACTTAGGCTTTTCTTCCAGCAGAACTTTTGATCTTGAGGTTTGGCTGCCTAGTAGCAAATGTTATAGAGAAATATCCAGTTGTAGTAATTGCCATGACTTTCAGGCTCGTAGATCATCAATAAGAACAAAAATTGATAAGAAAACTTCATATATCCACACTTTAAATGGAAGTGGTTTAGCTATTGGAAGAACAATGGCCGCAATTCTCGAAAATGGCCAACAAGCTGATGGAAGTGTAAAAATTCCTGAAGCTTTAGTTCCATACTTTGGATCAAATTTCATAAAAACTGCTTAACATAAAATAATGAATGTTTTAACATCAATTACTGTTTTGGGATTCCTCATTTTCTTTCATGAAATGGGTCATTTTCTCGCGGCAATATTTCAAGGAATATACGTTGATGGTTTTTCTATTGGTTTTGGGCCCTCAATAATACAAAAAAAATATAAAGATATAACTTACTCATTTAGAGCCTTTCCTTTGGGAGGTTTTGTTTCCTTCCCTGATGAGGAGCTTAATAATATTGATCCTAATGATCCAAACCTTTTAAAAAATAGACCCATATTCCAAAGAATTATCGTAATATCTGCGGGAGTATTTGCGAATCTAATTCTTGCTTACACAATCTTAATAATAAACGTAAGCACTATTGGTATTCCTTATGATCCTGAACCAGGGATTTTAGTTTTGGCAACTCAACCAGAAAAAGCTGCCTTTAAAGCTGGTTTAGAGTCAGGGGATAAAATTTTGAAAATAGATGGGAAAGTCCTGGGGGTTGGAGATCAAGCAGTATCGTCTTTGGTAAGAAAAATCCAAAGTTCATCCGATGAATCAATATCAATTGAAATTGAGAGAGAAAACTCTTATCAAAAACTTACTTTGATACCTCAAAGCATTGATGGTAAAGGTACTATTGGAGCTCAGTTACAGCCAAATATAAAAAAAGAAACAAAAAAAACTAAAAACATTTATGAACTTTTTCAATACACGAACAACGAGTTTTCATCACTATTAATAAAAACAATACAAGGCTATAAAGGTTTAATCACTAATTTTTCCTCAACAGCTCAACAGTTGAGTGGACCAGTAAAAATTGTTGAGATTGGGGCGCAATTATCAGAACAAGGGGGTACAGGAATTTTGTTATTTGCTGCATTAATTTCAATAAATTTAGCAGTATTAAATTCACTCCCCTTACCACTTCTTGATGGTGGTCAGCTTGTTTTTACCCTTATTGAAGGATTAAGAGGAAAACCAGTACCAGTTAAAATACAAATAGCTGTAACCCAATCAAGCTTTTTCCTTTTGGTTGGACTAAGTGTTTTATTAATAATTAGGGATACAAGCCAATTACTAATAGTTCAGAGATTTCTGAATCAGTAATTTAATTTTTATTTTTTGATAGTTGAACTGTTAATATAGAAAAGGATTTTATTTAGAATTTTTTAATGGCAAAAAAATCAATGATTGCTAGAGAAGTAAAACGTAAAAAACTAGTAAAAAAATATGCTTCTAAGAGGAAATCTCTATTAGGCGAATTTAATGCTGCTAAAGATCCAATGGAAAGATTAGAAATACATAGAAAAATTCAGAGCCTTCCAAGAAATTCAGCTCCTACAAGAGTAAGGAACAGATGTTGGGCTACAGGTAAACCAAGAGGCGTTTACAGAGATTTTGGTTTATGCAGAAATCAATTAAGGCTTAGAGCACATAATGGAGAATTACCAGGTGTTGTGAAATCTAGTTGGTAATTAAATTAAAACTATAGTTTAAAAAAAAACTTTTTTAAATTTAATTATTCCTAAATTATAGTGATAGTAGTGGATTAAAAGTAAAATCAATAACCTTTTAAAATAGTTTTAAGACCTTATTTAAATAATTCACTCAATTTGTACCTATGAGATGTAAGAATAAATTATGTATAGATTTATAATTTAAAAAGTGGAAGGAAAAAATACGTCGATCACGTTTGACGGACGAGAGATACGACTAACTACAGGACTATATGCTCCCCAAGCTGGAGGAGCTGTAATGATTGAGTGTGGAGACACCTCTTTATTAGTTACCGCAACAAAAACAATTAAAAAAGAAGCTGCAGACTTTTTGCCTCTAATTTGTGATTATGAGGAAAAACTTTATGCTGCCGGAAGAATCCCAGGAGGATTCATGCGAAGAGAAGGTAGACCTCCTGAAAGAGCCACTTTAATAGCAAGATTAATTGATAGGCCAATGAGGCCACTTTTTCCTTCATGGATGAGGGATGAGATACAAATAGTTGCTTCTTGCCTTTCTCTTGATGAAAGAGTACCTGCGGATGTTTTAGGAGTAACTGGAGCTTCTATAGCAACTTTGTTAGCAGAAATTCCCTTTTACGGTCCAATGGCTGCAGTAAGAGTTGGACTATTGGGTGATGATTTCATATTGAACCCAAGTTATAGAGAAATTGAGAAAGGTGATCTTGACATTGTCATTGCAGGCTCTCCAGAAGGAATTGTAATGATTGAAGCAGGTGCTAATCAACTTTCAGAACAGGATACTATTGAAGCAATAGATTTTGGTTATGAGGCCGTAACAGAGCTAATTAAAGCTCAAGAAAATCTTCTTAAAGACTTAGGAATTAAACAAGTTAAACCTTCTGAACCAGAAATAGATAAAACATTATCTTCATATTTGGAGAAAAATTGTACTAAACCTATTGATCTTATCTTAAAGAAATTTGATCAATCTAAAGAAGAAAGAGATCTTGAATTAGATAAAGTTAAACTTGATATTCAAGGCAAAATTGAATCACTAAAAGATGATAACCAACTAAAAGTATTAACTTCAGAGAATGATAAATTGATTCACTCTGACTTTAAAAAATTAACAAAAAAATTAATGCGGTCTCAAATAATTAATGAAGGGAAAAGAGTTGATGGGAGAGATCTAGATGAAGTAAGAAAGATATCAGCTTCTGCTGGAATACTTCCAAAAAGAGTTCATGGTTCTGCATTATTTCAAAGAGGTCTAACCCAAGTTCTTTCTACAACTACATTAGGCACACCAAGTGATGCACAAGAAATGGATGACCTAAATCCAAGTACTGAGAAGACTTATTTACATCACTATAATTTTCCCCCTTATTCAGTTGGAGAAACCAGGCCAATGAGAACTCCAGGCAGAAGAGAAATTGGCCATGGAGCACTTGCAGAAAGAGCAATACTTCCAGTCCTTCCTGGTAAAGAAACATTCCCATATGTACTAAGAGTAGTAAGTGAAGTTTTAAGTTCCAATGGATCTACTTCAATGGGGTCAGTATGTGGAAGCACACTCTCACTATTAGATGCTGGAGTCCCTTTAAAAGCCCCTGTCAGTGGAACTGCTATGGGTTTAATAAAAGAGGGCAAAGAAGTCAGGATTCTTACAGATATCCAAGGAATTGAGGATTTTCTTGGAGATATGGATTTCAAAGTCGCTGGCACAGAAAAAGGAATAACAGCCTTACAAATGGATATGAAAATTACAGGATTACCAGTTTCTGTTATATCTGATGCTATAAAAAAAGCTCGTCCAGCAAGAATACATATCTTAGAAAAAATGCAAGAGGCAATTGATAAGCCTCAAGAGTCCTTATCACCTCATGCACCTAGACTTTTGAGTTTTAGAATAGACCCTGAACTTATTGGAACAGTTATTGGTCCTGGGGGAAGAACGATCAAAGGTATCACTGAGAGAACTAATACTAAAATAGATATCGAGGATGGAGGGATTGTTACAATCGCTTCTCATGACGGAGCTGCTGCAGAAGAAGCTCAAAAGATAATAGAAGGACTTACTCGAAAAGTTCATGAAGGTGAAATCTTCTCGGGTGTAGTTACAAGAATAATCCCTATAGGAGCCTTTGTAGAAATACTTCCTGGAAAAGAAGGTATGGTTCATATATCTCAATTATCTGAAGCGAGAGTTGAGAGAGTGGAAGATGTAGTAAGGCAAGGTGATGAGATAACCGTAAGAGTTCGCGAAATTGATAGCAGAGGCAGAATCAATTTAACTTTAAGAGGAGTAGCGCAAAATGGAGGGATGTCTTATCCAGAGCCAACCCCAACACCTGTAGCTCCTTTAAATTGAAACTAGATAGCATAAAGATTATATCTTTTAACTATTTCTTTTATTTCTAAACATATACTTTTATGATTTTGTTTATTATTTGAAGCAATTATTATTCCTCTTTGTTCGAAATTAGGTTTATTGTATTTCAAATTTTCATTTTCTAAATTTGTTATTAATCCCCCTCCAGTTGTTAAAATTGCTTCTGGAGCAGCAAAATCCCAATCTTTTGGGGAGCTTTTACCTGGCAAACTCAAAGAAATATAGATATCACTTTCTCCTCTAAGGATTGATGCAATCTTGCAACCCACACTACCCATTATTGTTACTTTATTAAAATTTATTTTTTCAATTAAACTTTCTAAAGTTTGATTTTTATGATTTTTACTTGTTATCAAGGTCATATCATTCAAAGTTTTATTATTTGAGAGATTAGTTTTTAAACAAGAACCATTTTTTCTTTCACACCAAACTTCCTCTCCATTAGAAATCCATAATTCATCTTTTTCTGGGATCAAGACAACTCCAAGACGAGGCTTATTTTTGTATTGTAATGCTAAATGCATAGCATAATTTCCAGTACCTTGTATAAAGTCAGCAGTCCCATCTAAAGGGTCCAAGATCCATCTCCACTCAAAATTCATATTAGAATTATTAGATAAAATCTTTGTGTTCTCTTCACTCAAAATATCCCAATTTATATCTTTATAATTTTTTTTAATTCCGTTGATTATAGCCTCATTCACTTTTAAATCAGCTAAGGTGACAGGCTCATTATTTTTTTTTGTTTTAATAATATTACTCTCATTTTTTTCATCTTTTTTGATTAGATATGAGTAATAAAGCATAATATCTGCGGCTTCCCAGCTCAATATCCTGAGATTGTCGATAAGCTTATTAATATCAACGCCTAATGGTAAATCAACCACGAAATGAATACTAAAACTTCATTCTCTCATAGAAACCAAGAACCTGAAAAAAGTGTTTTATACGTAGTAGGTACGCCAATTGGTAATTTATATGATATTTCATCAAGAGCACTAAAGATTCTAAATAATGTATCTTTGATTGCCTGTGAGGATACAAGGCAAACAATTAAAATTATGAGTAAATTTAAAATAACTAATAAACTCATAAGCTTTAATAAATTCAACTCATATAAAAAAATTCCTAAAATAATTAATTATCTTAAAGAAGGAGAATCTATCGCAATAGTTAGTGATGCTGGGATGCCTAGCATATGTGATCCAGGGGAGGATCTTATCAAAGAAGCAAAGTTAAATAGTATAGATATTATTTGTATTCCAGGACCTTGTGCCGCTTTAACTGCTCTTGTCTCTAGCGGAATGCCTTCCTCAAAATTTGTTTTTGAGGGCTTTCTACCTAAAAAGAAATCAGAAAGAGAAAGAATTATTTTAGAAATTAGTCTTAATAAAAAAACAACAATTTTATTTGAATCACCCCATCGTATTAATAGGCTTTTAAAAGAACTAAAAGAGTATTGCGGTGGGGATAGAGAGATTCAAGTTTCTCGGGAGCTAACCAAAAGATTTGAAGAACATATTGGTAATAATATTGATGAAGTAATAGAGTTTTTTAAAGACAATGAAATATTGGGGGAATATACATTGGTGATCAAAGGAGTAGCACAAGGAAATAATTCTAATGTAAATCAATCCTATTTAAAGAATGAGCTTAGAGAATTAATATCTGCGGGTTTAAGCTTATCATCGGCCTCAAAATATCTAGCAAAAAAAAATAATCTCAAAAAAAGCATAATTTATGATCTGTATTAAAATTCACTTAAAAGGGAAAATAGAAAAATGTATAGTACATTTAAAAAATTATTTTTCGTTTTAACTTATCACTCATTTTTATTTTTAATTTTAATTATTGGAATCCAAAATAGTTCTAATAAAAGCAAAGTAAATTTATTAATGAATGAATCAGTTAAATTACCAATTAGTTTTATTATTGGTAGTAGTTTTATTTCAGGATCAATACTAGGAGCTTTTTTAACTTTTAACCTTAGTAGCAAAGAAAGATAGTTGTTACAGCGCTATTAATTTATCTTCACTAACTATTCTTGAGATACCACGTGAGACTAAAAGAGGAGCAACAATTTTAAATACATTTGTGTTTGGAACTTTAATCACTTTCTGTTCCTTATTACAAACCCTTTTTGCAAATTTCAAATCATAATAAATTTGAATTGTTTTTCTGTTCTGTTCATTTTGTGAGAGAAATTGCCATTCAGGATAGTCTTTTAAGTATTTAGTTTCTAACTCAATTGTTTTATTTACAATCATATAAACGATTTCAGGAAAATTGATCTCTGATATTGGAACAGATGAAATATCTTTCTGAGGAATGTTATCAATTTCATAATTTAAAGGGGCAATCTCTAAAAATGTTGTGTTTAATTCAGAATCTTTTTTATTTTGTAGATCGTTATTAAAAGTAAGTGCATCATTAATATTTTCAAATTGAACTACTTTATTTAATTCATTTTCTATTTCTTTAGAGGAACCTATTTCTTCATTACTTATTAATATTTGATTTAATTTATTTTGATTAATCAATTTTTTATACTCTTTATCACCAATATTTTTCTTAATATTCCTAGAAATTGTTAATTTAGTGCATTCAAAATTTTTAGATAATTCATCAAGAGTTTTACCTTCAATAAAGCTCTTAATAATTTCTTCTTTTTGTTTTTCTGAAAGTCTCTTACCCAAAATCAGCAGTGTATTTTTCTTATTCTAAGAAAATTAAAAAAAAAACTCTACTTTCCCAAATTATCTTTAGCTTAATAAATAATTTAATAATGAATTATATTTATTGTTTAGTTAATACTGTCAGATATAATGGTCTAGTGCTTCCTTAGCTCAGCTGGATAGAGCAACTGCCTTCTAAGCAGTGGGCCGCAGGTTCGAATCCTGCAGGAAGCGTAAAGTTAACAATTTATAATTAGAAGTTATGCATAAATTAAATTTGATATTGATTAGAACAATAAATTATAAAAATATATTTTCACTTTAATGTACAACTACATCGAGATTAGGGAAACATTACAAAAAGGCTCTATTAAATTAATAAGAAAAATATATTCTAATCTTGCATATAATTTATTTTTAGCTGGTATATTCCTATTACCTTCAGCACCATTCTTCTCAATTTTATTATTAATTTACCCTCTTTTAAATGGTTTAAGAATTAATCTAAAAAATATTATGGGGGACAAAGTAAATTTACTATTACTGGCAGCCGGGGCATCGATGATAATAAAAAGTTTAGTAACTACAATAAATTTATCAGAACCACTTAATGGCTGGAACCCCAATTTAAATTGGATTGGATTAGGAAATTATATACCTTTATTTTTTGTTTATTTTGGATTACAACCATATGTAAGTAATAATGTTGAGCGTGAAAAATTAGGTAAATTTCTTTTACTAGGAACAATACCTGTCATATTTAGTTGTTTTTCTCAATATTTTCTTAGATGGTATGGACCTTATGAATTTCTAGATGGATTAATAATTTGGTTTCAAAGGCCCTTAAATCAAGCAAATCAACCAGTAAGTGGCCTATTTAACAATCCTAATTACACGGGTGCTTGGTTGGCAATGATTTGGCCATTTTCATTAGCATTACTATCCCATTTTAAAAATAATAAAAAAGCTCTTTCTTACATCTTAATTTTTAGTTTTTGTATTTCAATTGTCTTCACTTTAAATTTAGTTAATTCTAGAGGGGCTTGGCTAGGTCTATTATTATCAATCCCAATAATTTATGGGGGAGAAATACTGATTTGGTTTATACCGTTGATACTTTTACTAAGCCTTTATCTTTTATTTTGTATTATTCCAAATGTCCCATTAGATTTGCAAAACTATTTACGTTCCATGATTCCTCAAAATATACTTGAAAACTTCAAAGATTTAGAAATGAGTTATGAGAATTGGCCTAGATTACTAATATGGAAAAATTCAATAGAATTGATTTTTAAAAAACCACTTTTCGGATGGGGAGCTGCTAGTTTTCCTTTAATTTACCTCTCCCAAACAGGAGATTGGAAAGGCCATCCCCATAATTTATTCCTTGAGTTATCTCTAAGTTATGGTCTTATACCTTCAATACTTCTTCTTTTATTTACGTTAATCATTTTGCAAAACTCTTATAATTACATTTACAAATACCAATATCAAATTAACAAATTTAATAGAGCTTGCTGGGCATCATCTTTTGTTTTTTTAATATTACAGTTGTTTGATATAGTTTATTTTGATTTCCGAATTAGCATTATATTTTGGATATTACTTGCTGGAATAAGAAATATTTTTGATGAACAAAAAAATCTTGTGTTTATAAATGATTAGAAAAACGCCAACAAAAATAAGAAATTATATGAATTCTATCAATCACTACTTAGGACTAGAAGTACCTATTTGGATGCAAAGCAGGAAAAGTTTATTCATATTTTTTTGTATTGATTTCTTAATTTTTATTTTTATAAAGAATATAGATATTCAACTTTCAAATAACTTCAGGTTATTATCTCAAACTATCATTTATTCATTAATATGGTGTCTAATTGGGTATGTAAATGGGAA
>JAOOLH010000022.1 GCA_028408675.1 Prochlorococcus sp. AH-716-K03
GCGTTTCATTTATTCAACAAGCTCAATTGCATATACAGTATCCTTACAATTATTTTTTTTATCCCATTCTTTAGCAAAAGGTGATTCCATCTCCTTACCTAATTTTTCTAAGTCAGTACAGTTCATTAATAAATGAGATTTGTGGTCATTGACTTTTACAAACTCATAATCAGTGACAAAATCTTTGCACATTTCTTCAAGAAATAAAGTAGTAACATCATTTTTAAATTCTTCAAATGTGCAGCTAAAAGTTGAGATTATAAGAGTGTTCATAAAAAAAGAGGGTATTATCCCTCTATGTTAGATCGACTGTCAATTACTAACTAATACTTAATTGCCATCTGCCAATAAGGATAAACCTCATTAGATTTCTCTCTGATTAATTGTAATTTTCTAGAATTTAATTTAACTACTATTCCATCAGTAGGATAATTAGTAAATAGTTTTTTATCTGACCATTGTTTGCGATACATTTCGACCTGACTTGTAAAGTTTAAGCTCTTATATTCTGGAATTGTAAAGCTTAATTTTTTTAAATATTGTAGGGAGTCGTGTTGGTTTAATCTCCCATTAATTATCTGAAAACTACAAAAGCTAAGATGATCGCTTTTGCTAGCAGCAGCCCGAAGAAAACCACTTGCCTGTCTTTGAGAATAACTTGGTCGTTCATATTCTGAGGGGTTAAATAGTTCTCCTCTAATTTGGATTAAGCCTTGAACTTTTATCTTATTTGGTACATCTGGAATGTCTTTAATTTTGTTAGTAAAATCACCGCCCTTTCTTGCGATTGCCTTAACTAACTCGCCATTTATATATTGAATAGCGATTGCACAGCCGTCTATTTTTGGCTCAATTATTAACCGAGTATCAGGCAATAATCCTTCTATAAATTCTTCTATTCTGTCTTTAGGCAATGAAGGTAATGGCAATATAGTTTTTTTACTGAAGTAATTTGCCTTAGGGTCAACTCTATATAAATTGGTCTCTAACTTATCAAACTGTTCATCAGTAATTAAAGGACTTCCCATCCTGTAGTTATGGTCATACGATTCGAGTCTTTCTTCTAAATAACTGCTCATAATTTCTTTGCTCCTTTTATTGCATCTATTTCTTCATAAGTAGAGTTATAAGTTTTCATATGTATCGCTTGGCTATGACCTAAAGATTTACAAGCAATTCTAATTTCCATATTTGCATGAATAGACCTTATTCCCCAGTAATGTCGCATATCAACCAAACCAAATTTTAAAGTTCTATTTTTAGCTAACCATTTTGTCCATGCCTCAACTTTTTTTTTCATTTCATTGGAATCATATAAACCATTATCTAAATCCCAATAAAAGCAATCTTTTGGTCTATTAAAAACATCCCATCTTTGAATTAAAAATTCAGGTTTGTAGTCATCTTTTTCTAATCCCAAAGCAATTGGAAATTTAACCATTTTTTCTTCTGCTTTGGGACAATTTACCGCTTTAGCAATTCCATCTTTTTGAGGAATCAAGCTAAATGCTTCATTTGGACGACATCCATATATAAAAACTACAGCAGTTAACCAGCCATATTTTTTGTGTTCTATTATTTTGTCAATTTCTTCTACCATCACATCATCATCTAGTCTTGTTCTCTTCTTAGGAATATATTTTCCTCTAATTTTATCAAGATCTTTTAAATCACTTTCTATGAAGAATAATTTACCTAATCTTTTAAATATTTTGCACATATCCTGCCTGGGCTTTGTATTAGGACTACTCTTTTCCTCTATAACTGTTCTTAGTAATTCTGGAGTAAGTTCTAAATCATTATATTTTTCTAGTTTTCTTAGTTGGTCGTTATAGCTAATTAAAGTCCGTTTAGATTCTGAAGTTTTTTCTTCTTCACTTGGATTGCCTTTAGATTCCCAATAATCTTCTTTAAATTTCTCTATTCCATATTCAACAGTATTTTTTCTAACTTCCTTAACTTCTAAATTTTTATTCCAACTAAATAATTTAGGAAGATGCCCTTTCTTCTCATATTCAAGATAAAAGTCTCTTATTCTGTCTCTGCAAGTAGTAAAGTCATATATTTTTGCATTTAAAGCAATTTCTTTTCTTACTTTCTTACCATCGGCACCTATAAAAGTTCCTCTTATATATACGGCATCACGTTTTGTCCTAATACTAGCCTTATAGTTAGCCGAATCTAATATTTGATTTAAGCGATAAACGTTTTCAGAGGACATTGGTAGAATTTATCTATAGCAATACTGCTAAAGATGTTCCCCATATGTTCCCCACTTTTGAGTTTAAAGTCAACGACTATTCACGAATTGGTAACAAGTATTGAGATTGGCTAAAATATTTACCTAATAGCTGACATGTTTGAAATAACTGAGTTCTACTAGGGGAACTGAGTTGATGTATAATAGTTTACGAGGACAATTTAATCTCACCCTTGGAGGGGTGGTCGAGTGGTTTAAGGCTCTAGTCTTGAAAACTAGCGTATCTGCAAGGGTACCGTGGGTTCGAATCCCACCCCCTCCGTACCAAGACACATTTTCAGAAGTTCCCATAACTTCTCATATGTTCTCAAAATTATTTTAAAGCTTACAAAAAGAAGATATATCAAGAATTAAACTTAACTTAGCCTTTTCATACTTTCTCATTCGTTCTCATATTTTTTCATCATTTTGGTAGGGGAAATGAAAATCGAACTCAGAAATTGTTCTCATCCCTTCTCATAGCTAGACATTTCGCACATGAGCTAATCCCACCCACTCCTTTGATCTAAAACTGTTTTTATAAAATCTTTATAAAAGATGTCTACACATATACCAAAAATGTTCTACGTCGATAGTGGTTGTTTTGTACTTATCAGTTTCTATTTTTCTTGATGATGACCTTTGCATTACGACTTTTATTGATGGATGCTTAATTGAATATACAGGTTTGAATCCTGCTTTTTTTGCTTCGCTATGAAGATCTCTCTTTTGATAGGAATCCATTCCACAGAATAATATAGAGGGTTTATTATCTAATCCTTCTTCTGATTTCAACATTCTATATTTTAAAACTTTTGCAATCTTTTCTAATTCCCACATTATTATTTTTTAAAAAAAATAATCAATCATTATTTATAGTATTTAATGACACTAAATACGCCAACAAAAAGAATAACAATTGCAACACCATAAAAGAAGAAAGGAATAAACGGATATTTATATAAAGTATTTATAACTTTCTGCTTGACCTTATCTCTATCAAATTCGGGTAAAACATATTCTTTTTCTCTAGGGGGTAAAACCAAATCTTGCCTTCTTTTAGGTTCTACCATATTAAAAACAAACTATTGAAATGGAAATCCAATACAGATCTTATTTGGTTTTAAATACACTGTTTATTTTTGTTTTTGTTAAAGTTAATATTTGGTATTAGCTATGGAAAAAGGATTTGCAACAAAAACTTCAATTACCAATAAAACAAAAAAAATAATTTCTTCAAAAGAACCCAAAGGCAGGCTTATATCATGGTCTCCTTGGCCACCCGCAAATTTCCAAACTCGGTATCCTGCTTTTCCCTTGGTTCTCACATTATTAATTGTCTTGGTTGGGCAATGGTATATTTCTCTTTTGAGATAATTTAAACCTTCATTTTAAATTTAAATTTAAAGTAGGTAGAGGATATTTAAATAAATTTGTTTTTCTTTCTCTTATTTTCTGCTCATTTGCAAGCAGTAATTGTTCCAATAATTTTTGGAATTAAATCAATTAATAAATTTAAAAATATAAAAAACCATGCTCTTATTCCCTTTGGTTTTATTTTTTTAGGTTTGGCCTCCATGTTTGAGATGATTGACCATACAAAAACAAATTGGATTTATATAGATCATTCTTCTCTCTTTAATTGGTTTTTTTATACTTTTCTCGCATTAGGTTTGACAAGTTTAACCATATCAGTTATTAAAAATAAATTTGCTATTGGAACAAATATCTTCCTATGTTTTTGCTCAATTGTTTCATATTTATTAATTGATAAAACGATCGCTCTCTCATTACAAGTAATTATTAGTATATTCTTGATCATAAATTGGCAACGAATGTTTAAAGATTGGATCTTCATTGCTTACCCAATCTTTGGCATTATTTTTACAACTTTCTTTGGAACAAATCTATCAATAACTGGAAACCAAATTTGGCATGTTTTTATTGGCCCATCAGGGACCATTAGTGTAATTACTTTTTATTTAGTATTAAAGAGATCAAAAAATAAATTATATGAGATTTTGAAATGAGCAGATTTATCATTATCTATTTTTTAACTTTGTTAACTTTGATCGTTTCACCAAATAAAACGCTAGCTGAAACTCCTCTTGATGTTTATATGAATGATTTTTACTCTAAATCAAACGAAGCGAGCAAAATTCTCAAAGAAATAGAAACTACTCTCAAAGAGGGTTCAAGAAAAAATGTATGTTCAAGACAGAGAGAAGCTGCAAGGTTAGGATTATTAGCTAATAAATCCTTAATTAAAGCATTTGAAGTAGGAGGAACAGAACCACCAATGGAAGCTATACAATCTAGTCAAAAAAGATGGGAATCTATTTTCAATGAATGTTAAAAACAATGCAAGTAAATAAAAACTTATGAAGTTCTTTAAATTTGCATTCTTACAGATTTGCTAATAAACGGTATTTCAGGTTCAACGCCATTAATACACTGGAAGATAGAAAAAATAAAAATAGATAGTGTAAATATAAATACTATTGAACCAAATTCAACTAAAGGCAAAATACGTAAAAGATAACTAATTATTATCAAGGCAATATCAAGGAGTAATGCTTGGCAGGCGTTATATCTTATGAAATAAGGAACATTTGGATTTCTTACAACTCCTGCAAACAATATTATAAAAAATAATAACCCCCCAAAAGGTAAGGATCTTTCAATTATCGCAACAGGGAATGTGAGTAATAAAAGTACTTTTAAAAAAGAAAATTTATATAATAAATAATATCCAAAAGGCAATGAAGCCTTCAATGGCAAAGTATAAAAAACAACTGAAGTTGCTCGTTGAATTATTTGATTCAATTAAAACCTACTCATTAATATTTAATTTAACGTATTTTCATAAAAACCAACTTTACTAAATATCATTGTATATAAATAATTAAAATTTAAATGAGAATCTTACACACCATGTTGAGAGTTGGTGATTTAGATAAGTCTATTGATTTTTATGTAAATAGATTAGGGATGAATCTTATAAGAAGAAAAGATTATCCTCATGGAGAATTTACTTTAGCTTTTGTTGGCTATGGTTCTGAGAAAGATAGTGCAGTAATTGAGTTAACTCATAATTGGAGCAAGAAATCAGAAGACTACGAGCTTGGAAATAAGTATGGACATATCGCTATTGGTGTAAAAGATATATATGATATCTGCCAGGGATTAGAAGATAACGGCTGTAATGTTACGACTAAACCAAAAACGATGAAAAACAGCACAACTGTTCTAGCATTTGTTGAAGACCCTGATGGATATAAGATTGAACTTATTGAAAGAGATTAGTTATGGCAATTTCGGAATTAAATGAAGATACACAGGATCAAATATGTGATCTTCTTGAAAATTTGCAGCAAATAGAGAAACTTAAAAATAAAGATATGCGTATTTTGTTAGATAAAGTAGTTAGACCATATGGAGGAAAAGTAGTAAATAAATAGGTTAGTTTCTAATTATTTTGCTATGAATTAATTGAGGCCAAACCTCAATGAGTTGAATATATGTTCAACTCCAAGACCTATATTGATTACTTATAGTAGTATATTCAACTTAATAACCCTTCTGGATCACAAATATTCTTTAAAGTTTTTAATTCGCTAAGTCTTTCCCCATAAGATAAATAGACCTCTTCTTCGTGAGAATTTAAATGATTATGAATTTGAGCTAGATGTATTTTTGGGAAAAATATTTTTAGTTTCTTCCACGATTCATTCAACCACTTCAAAACAACTTCCTTATCTTTAAGATCATCTTTTTTCCAAGCGGCATAGATCCAAGGCTTCCAAGTGCTTGCCCTATGGATAAAGAAACTTGATTTATGATCAAAATCTTTTGTCTTTCCTCCAAGTTGTTGTGAAGCAACATAACAAGATTTATTTGGTTTTTCCTTAATTATTTCTTTCATGCATTTTATAAAACTTTGAATATTGTCTTTTAAATCGCCCCCCAGAAGGCTTATTACTTCTGAATGGTTATTCTTATTTAATTCAAATAGATCTAATTCTTTTGGAAAAAAATTTATCTGATTATAGTTTTCATAATTTTTTATTTTTAGAGAAGTAAATTTTTCAAGTTTTTTTAAATAGTTTTTAGTAATTTTGTTATCTGAATCATTATTTATCTCAGCGAAGATATAAATATATATATCTTTGGCATAAATCCATTGAAGGCTTAAACTCTCCGGGAATCCCTCTGCCAAATTAATAACCTTTGAGAGCTCATCATCATCTACAAATCCTTCAATAATTTGAATAGGGTGAGATTGGAATGTCTTAAGGCCAATTTCGGTAATTATTGCGAGAAAAGGAGCAGCACCTTTTAGTCCTTCCCATAATAGTTTTTGGGAAGAATTTAGACTGTTTTGTTCTAATGATATAAAGGTCCCATTCCCTAAGTATCCTTTTATGGACTCAATATTATCAATAGCTAATCCATATCTTCGACTCATGGGACTTATTCCACCAGTTAATATGTAACCTGCTCCGGGAAGTTTTGATAGGCCAGTAGGGAAGGTTTTATTGTGACTCTCTAAAAATTTCATTAGATCCTTCATAATCACTCCACCTCCGATTTTTATTAAGTTATTTTCTTTTTCAAAATGAATCTGATTATATTCTTTTCTTAAATCAAGAGTAATCAAACCATTTCTAGCGCAGCTTGATGTAGTACCTCCGCTGCAAACACATAGATATTCAGATTTTAATGATGATTTAAATAAACTATTTTCAACTTTATAAAGTATTTTTTTAACTTGAGCATCACTGGAATTTATATTTGGGACTTCAAGTAAATCTTTAATATTTTTCACTACCTTATATTCTTCTTTACTATTATGATATAAGTTATTACTTAAAATTGGATACTTTAGATTCGAACTTAAATAAGAAAACGGGTATCCTTATTTGTGGTCATGGGAGTAGAAATAAACTTGCAATTAGGGAATTTCATGAATTAACGAGGTTAATACAACAAAGATATCCATCAATAATTGTTGAATATGGTTTTTTAGAATTTGCAAAGCCTTCTCTTACTGACGCTTTGGATAAATTAAAAAATAGTTCCATAAAAAAAGTAATAGCCATACCAGCTATGCTTTTTGCTGCTGGGCATGTGAAAAACGATATTCCAAGTTTGCTTATGAGTTATGCAAAGAAAACAGATATAGAAGTAATTTATGGAAGAGAGTTAGGAATTAACAATTTAATGATTAGTGCAGCCTGCGAGAGGGTAAAAGAAGTATTTAAGAAGAATAGTTCCTTAGTTCCCGAAAAATCATTATTAGTTGTTGTTGGAAGAGGATCTTCTGATCCTGACGCTAACTCTAACGTTTCAAAAATTACAAGAATGGTAGTTGAGGGAGTTGGCTTGGGATGGGGAGAAACTGTATTCTCCGGAGTAACATTCCCATTGGTAGAACCTGGTTTAAGAAATGCTGTAAGACTTGGTTATAAAAATGTAATTATTTTTCCTTATTTTCTTTTTTCAGGGGTTCTAGTAACAAGAATTAAACGGCAAAGCGATTTGGTGGCAGTTGATAATCCAAACGTTACGTTCCATGAGGCAAAATATCTTTCTTCTCATAGAAATGTTGTTGAAACATTTGTTGAAAGGATTGAAGAGATTTTGAATGAAGAGAGCAATAATTTTATGAATTGCTCCTTATGCAAATACAGATCAAACTTATTTGGTTTTGAAAAAGAAGTTGGATTAGTACAAGAAAGTCATCATGATCATGTAGAGGGCTTAGGAATTAGCTGTGATTTATGTGACTCTGAATGTAATGGAGCCTGTGAAAATAATGGCAAAAGCTTAATTGATGAGCAAGATAAGTTAGAAAAAACTAATGCTAAATACAATCATAATCATGATCATCACCATCATCATAGTATTTACCCTAATTCAAAACATCCTTTGGGCCCTGTCACGCTTCGCTTGCTTAGTCAAGATCAAATCTTAAGAAATTAAGTTGAAAAGAGATGAATCAATCGTCTCTTTCTTAACTAGGTCTCAATAGACTAATCATATATAAGTATTCCTAATGGAAACAGAGGAAAGTATTTCTGGCTATTTTTCCACAATTAATAATTAGTTTTCCACGTCCGGTTCCACATGTAGTTAGTTATATTGCCCTGTTTGGAGAATAACAGCACTTCAACATTATTATTGATTTATCTTAAGGCTTTCACCAATTTATTCGATTAAAAATTGTTTTATGTAGGAATTACTTTATAACTTGAGTCTCATTTGATAATTAGGTATAACTGCTAGAAATATTTTTTTGACTTTTAAAAAAAAATAGATAATTATATTTGAACACAAAGTTTTATAGCTTATGAATCAAATAAATCAGAAGAATAACATTGAAACTAAATTTGATAATTCTTTTCAATCAAAAGTTTCTCTAGAAACCGAACTTTCAGAAAGTCTTTATGAGACTATGAAAGATTTTGTTTTACATAATCCTACTTGGGATCAATACAAACTTATAAATTCTGCTTTAGCCACCTTCCTTTTACAAAATGGATGTACTGACAGTTCAGTTTCAGAGATTTATATAAATCAACTTTTTACACCTTCTAAATCTTTTTAATTTTTAAACAAGCTCTTCTGCTTATAGCCATCATCGTTAGTGTGGGACTTTGCCATGAAGAAGTTGGCCAACATGCACCATCTATTACAAGTACGTTTTTACATCTCCATAGTTGATTTAATTTATTGACGACACTTTCTTCCTCACTAAATCCCATTGCTGCTCCACCTACTTCATGAATATAATATCCTGGTGGTGGAGGATTTCCTGAAAGTGCAATTGACTTTTCCGTAAATAATCGTAAATATGGGACTTTTATAAGCTCATCAACTCTTCTAATCTTTCCATCTGCAGCTTCTATTGAATCTCTTATAGTACTTTCCATATGTTTAGCCATATTTAATTCATTCTCACTCCATTCGAATTCAATATGAGGGATTGGAATCCCCCATTTATCTGTTCTCTTAGAGAGGGACACTGAATTTTCTTCTCTTGGTAGGACCTCACCATGGGCGATTAGAAAACCCGTGGAGGAATTTGAATCTTTTTGTAGAAACTTAGGGATTCCAAGCCTATCAATTGCGCCCCAAATTCCATAACCTCTTAAAAAGTTAATACTTTCAGGTTTAGGTAAGTTTGACCCGAAGGGTATAAAAAAGCTTCCTGCGCCAGAGAGGTCAGGCAAAGAATTAGAACTAGCATTGTATTTATTAGTTGTCTGAGTCGTGTTAGGAATTGAAAAAAACCTACTGATAGAAATATGATCCATCAAATATTTTCCTAACTTACCGGAGGTATCTTTAAAACCTGAAGAATTTGATTTGCTTTCCGAGTTAAGTAAAATCCTGAGTGTTGATATTGTTGATGCACATAGGATAATTAAATCGCAATTTAATGATATTCTTTGTCCATTTTCTAGATTTACAATGATTATTTTTGAGGCCAGCTCAGTTGTTTTTTCTGTCTCGAATGATTCAACTAGATGATTAGAAAGTATTTGAACATTTCCGGTACTTAGTGCTTTTTTAAAGGTGGTCCCTACACTTGAAGATCTCGGCCATTTATCTTCTTTCACTGAGGAATTACGGTCAAACCCTCTAGATTGAATAAATGGGTAGTTTAATTTTGATTTAACTTTATTACCAAAAATACTTTCATTACGAGTAAGAGGTATTTCACCAATATATTTCCCATTTGGAACTTCTTTAATGTTATCTTTTTGTCCATAAATTCCACAAAACTTCTCAATAAAATCATAATGAGGTGATAATTCTTCGTAGGAAATAGGCCAATCTGGTCCGTACCCATCTTTTTTTGATTGATGAAAATCATCTTGAGAAAATCTCAAAGTAATACCTCCCCAAGTTAATGATCTTCCTCCATATTGCTTTCCTTGAGTCCAAAGAAATGGCTTGTCTTTAGATTGGCTATAAGGATGATTTAATTCATTTGAATATAAATCAGGGCTATTTTTCCAATAACCAGGATGTTGACTTTGATTAGCGTGTTTCTTTGAGACTATTCCTGATAATCTGTTTAAAGTATCTTTTGGCTCATTACTACTAGCTTCATTTCTTTTAATTTGAGGTCCTGCTTCTATTACTAGAACTTTTAATCCTTGTTCGGATAAAGTAAGTGCAGCTACTCCACCGGTAGCTCCTGAACCAACTACGATCACATCAAAAGGATTTATATCCAAAATCTACATGTATATTTTTCATATCAACAAATATAGCATTCAGTTAAAAATAGATTTCTTGTTTTCAACTTAAGAAGTTAGAATTTATTTAAACATTTTTTAGATTTAAATGAGATTTATAATAACTATAATTTGTTCGATTAGTTTAATCTTCCCATCGAGTTGTTTTGCAGCCTTAGATTATGGCAAACAATCATTGCTAGGGACTGATTTTTCGGGATCTGATTTACAAGGTGCAACTTTCTATTTGACAGATTTACAGGATGCAAATTTGTCAGATTGTGATCTTCAAAATGCAAGCTTATATGGAGCAAAATTAAAGGATACTAATTTAAGTAATTCTAATTTAAGAGAAGTTACTCTAGACTCAGCAGTGTTGGATGGAACTGATTTGACAAATACTAATTTAGAGGATTCTTTTGCTTATAGTACTCAATTTGAAAATGTAAAAATTAAAGGAGCAGATTTTACAAATGTCTACTTACCAAGGGATGTTGTGAGGGAGTTTTGTAAAGATGCCTCAGGAATAAATCCTTTTACTAATAGAGAAACTAGGGACACTTTGGAATGTGATTATATTTAAATTTAAGCAAATGAAAGTTCTTTTTTGATTCTTCTCCGTTTATAAAGTGATCTTCCCACGGGCCAACCTAAAGTAGATAAATGTCTTATTAAATTATTTGAGTACCTGAAATTTAATTTACTAGTAAAATTAATGTCCAATTCATTTAAAGTTTTTATTAATAAATTAAGGTCTTGCTTTTTACCTTTCTTTTTATCTAATAAAATCAAATCGCCCTGCAATAGCTTATTTTTCAGGATTTTATCATTTTCAGCAAAGCCTACTTCTATTGAATTAAATCTATCAGAATAAAGAGTATAAACTATTCCAAATTTAGATTTTTGAGATGCTAAATTTAAAGATGATGAAATAAATTTCCTATATTCTTTATTTAATTTTTTTAATATCATTTTATTTTTTTTCGTATTGAGAAATTTCATATTTTTCTAATAAATTATTCACTTCTGCTAAGGCAATTCTTTTCTGACAAGCAGAATCATATCGATTTATTGCTATCGATGGAATTGAACCTTTGCTCTTCATTTCTCTTAGACCAGTTTCTAAACACTGAAATGCAACACTTGATAGATCGCGGCCTTCTGCAGCTGCCCAAACTTTTAAAAGATAATTGAGATTTGAAGGGACGGAAATTTGAACCTTGTTTGAATTAGAAGTATTTAAAGCAATGTCATCGAGGCTTATTTCTTTTAAGGAAATAATTTCTTTAACTTTTTTCTTTAAATTTCTGACTTGTCCTAATGCATCTTGATTATTTTTAAATTTTCTCTCTATTTCAAATAAATCTTCTTCATTATTAATTAGAGCTTCTAACGCCCACTTTGCGTCGTCCTCCGCAATAGTTGTGCTCTTAAGCCATTCATCTCTAATGTAAGACCAATTCTTGGACATAAATTATTAGCTATAAACTAATAATAGTTTAATCTATTTAGATTGTCTATAGATTCTAATTAGAATATTCTGAGACTATAATATTAGCATCGGCATGATTAATTTATTGAAATACGATAACTTTTTCCTATGTGATTAAGACTTTCGACCTTTGAAACGACCCGCATTTTTAGGCAAATAAAAATAGCTTTAAGGATTCTTGTCTTTACATCTTGACCTTTCGTTTTCATAATCTTTTATTGCATTATCCCATTCTGATAAATCCGCATCTTTCCCAAAAATATATAAATCCATTTGCTTGGAATAATTTACTGATTCAATCCAACTATTCATTGAGGAATTACAAAAAATTGTACTTCCAAATTTGTCATAGTCTACAGAATCCCTTTTTGCAGCAAATTCCGCATTTGCACGTTTCTTATCTAATTCTTTATATTTCAAATCCTCCATGGTCGGTTTTGAAAAAATTAAGGATGGTTTTTTGTTTATGTTTAAATATGCAATAAGGCATCCTCCAATAACAATAAGAACAGCCCCTCTAATTAGCCAAGTAATAGCTTTATCCATTAATACTTAATTTTGTATTGACACGGCAAAGTAAAAACAAGAAATCTTTCCAGATATTTACACTACCAGAAGGGTTATTAAGTTGAATATACTACTATAAGTAATCAATATAGGTCTTGGAGTTGAACATATATTCAACTCATTGAGGTTTGGCCTCAATTAATTCATAGCAAAATAATTAGAAACTAACCTATTTATTTACTACTTTTCCTCCATATGGTCTAACTACTTTATCTAACAAAATACGCATATCTTTATTTTTAAGTTTCTCTATTTGCTGCAAATTTTCAAGAAGATCACATATTTGATCCTGTGTATCTTCATTTAATTCCGAAATTGCCATAACTAATCTCTTTCAATAAGTTCAATCTTATATCCATCAGGGTCTTCAACAAATGCTAGAACAGTTGTGCTGTTTTTCATCGTTTTTGGTTTAGTCGTAACATTACAGCCGTTATCTTCTAATCCCTGGCAGATATCATATATATCTTTTACACCAATAGCGATATGTCCATACTTATTTCCAAGCTCGTAGTCTTCTGATTTCTTGCTCCAATTATGAGTTAACTCAATTACTGCACTATCTTTCTCAGAACCATAGCCAACAAAAGCTAAAGTAAATTCTCCATGAGGATAATCTTTTCTTCTTATAAGATTCATCCCTAATCTATTTACATAAAAATCAATAGACTTATCTAAATCACCAACTCTCAACATGGTGTGTAAGATTCTCATTTAAATTTTAATTATTTATATACAATGATATTTAGTAAAGTTGGTTTTTATGAAAATACGTTAAATTAAATATTAATGAGTAGGTTTTAATTGAATCAAATAATTCAACGAGCAACTTCAGTTGTTTTTTATACTTTGCCATTGAAGGCTTCATTGCCTTTTGGATATTATTTATTATATAAATTTTCTTTTTTAAAAGTACTTTTATTACTCACATTCCCTGTTGCGATAATTGAAAGATCCTTACCTTTTGGGGGGTTATTATTTTTTATAATATTGTTTGCAGGAGTTGTAAGAAATCCAAATGTTCCTTATTTCATAAGATATAACGCCTGCCAAGCATTACTCCTTGATATTGCCTTGATAATAATTAGTTATCTTTTACGTATTTTGCCTTTAGTTGAATTTGGTTCAATAGTATTTATATTTACACTATCTATTTTTATTTTTTCTATCTTCCAGTGTATTAATGGCGTTGAACCTGAAATACCGTTTATTAGCAAATCTGTAAGAATGCAAATTTAAAGAACTTCATAAGTTTTTATTTACTTGCATTGTTTTTAACATTCATTGAAAATAGATTCCCATCTTTTTTGACTAGATTGTATAGCTTCCATTGGTGGTTCTGTTCCTCCTACTTCAAATGCTTTAATTAAGGATTTATTAGCTAATAATCCTAACCTTGCAGCTTCTCTCTGTCTTGAACATACATTTTTTCTTGAACCCTCTTTGAGAGTAGTTTCTATTTCTTTGAGAATTTTGCTCGCTTCGTTTGATTTAGAGTAAAAATCATTCATATAAACATCAAGAGGAGTTTCAGCTAGCGTTTTATTTGGTGAAACGATCAAAGTTAACAAAGTTAAAAAATAGATAATGATAAATCTGCTCATTTCAAAATCTCATATAATTTATTTTTTGATCTCTTTAATACTAAATAAAAAGTAATTACACTAATGGTCCCTGATGGGCCAATAAAAACATGCCAAATTTGGTTTCCAGTTATTGATAGATTTGTTCCAAAGAAAGTTGTAAAAATAATGCCAAAGATTGGGTAAGCAATGAAGATCCAATCTTTAAACATTCGTTGCCAATTTATGATCAAGAATATACTAATAATTACTTGTAATGAGAGAGCGATCGTTTTATCAATTAATAAATATGAAACAATTGAGCAAAAACATAGGAAGATATTTGTTCCAATAGCAAATTTATTTTTAATAACTGATATGGTTAAACTTGTCAAACCTAATGCGAGAAAAGTATAAAAAAACCAATTAAAGAGAGAAGAATGATCTATATAAATCCAATTTGTTTTTGTATGGTCAATCATCTCAAACATGGAGGCCAAACCTAAAAAAATAAAACCAAAGGGAATAAGAGCATGGTTTTTTATATTTTTAAATTTATTAATTGATTTAATTCCAAAAATTATTGGAACAATTACTGCTTGCAAATGAGCAGAAAATAAGAGAAAGAAAAACAAATTTATTTAAATATCCTCTACCTACTTTAAATTTAAATTTAAAATGAAGGTTTAAATTATCTCAAAAGAGAAATATACCATTGCCCAACCAAGACAATTAATAATGTGAGAACCAAGGGAAAAGCAGGATACCGAGTTTGGAAATTTGCGGGTGGCCAAGGAGACCATGATATAAGCCTGCCTTTGGGTTCTTTTGAAGAAATTATTTTTTTTGTTTTATTGGTAATTGAAGTTTTTGTTGCAAATCCTTTTTCCATAGCTAATACCAAATATTAACTTTAACAAAAACAAAAATAAACAGTGTATTTAAAACCAAATAAGATCTGTATTGGATTTCCATTTCAATAGTTTGTTTTTAATATGGTAGAACCTAAAAGAAGGCAAGATTTGGTTTTACCCCCTAGAGAAAAAGAATATGTTTTACCCGAATTTGATAGAGATAAGGTCAAGCAGAAAGTTATAAATACTTTATATAAATATCCGTTTATTCCTTTCTTCTTTTATGGTGTTGCAATTGTTATTCTTTTTGTTGGCGTATTTAGTGTCATTAAATACTATAAATAATGATTGATTATTTTTTTTAAAAAATAATAATGTGGGAATTAGAAAAGATTGCAAAAGTTTTAAAATATAGAATGTTGAAATCAGAAGAAGGATTAGATAATAAACCCTCTATATTATTCTGTGGAATGGATTCCTATCAAAAGAGAGATCTTCATAGCGAAGCAAAAAAAGCAGGATTCAAACCTGTATATTCAATTAAGCATCCATCAATAAAAGTCGTAATGCAAAGGTCATCATCAAGAAAAATAGAAACTGATAAGTACAAAACAACCACTATCGACGTAGAACATTTTTGGTATATGTGTAGACATCTTTTATAAAGATTTTATAAAAACAGTTTTAGATCAAAGGAGTGGGTGGGATTAGCTCATGTGCGAAATGTCTAGCTATGAGAAGGGATGAGAACAATTTCTGAGTTCGATTTTCATTTCCCCTACCAAAATGATGAAAAAATATGAGAACGAATGAGAAAGTATGAAAAGGCTAAGTTAAGTTTAATTCTTGATATATCTTCTTTTTGTAAGCTTTAAAATAATTTTGAGAACATATGAGAAGTTATGGGAACTTCTGAAAATGTGTCTTGGTACGGAGGGGGTGGGATTCGAACCCACGGTACCCTTGCAGATACGCTAGTTTTCAAGACTAGAGCCTTAAACCACTCGACCACCCCTCCAAGGGTGAGATTAAATTGTCCTCGTAAACTATTATACATCAACTCAGTTCCCCTAGTAGAACTCAGTTATTTCAAACATGTCAGCTATTAGGTAAATATTTTAGCCAATCTCAATACTTGTTACCAATTCGTGAATAGTCGTTGACTTTAAACTCAAAAGTGGGGAACATATGGGGAACATCTTTAGCAGTATTGCTATAGATAAATTCTACCAATGTCCTCTGAAAACGTTTATCGCTTAAATCAAATATTAGATTCGGCTAACTATAAGGCTAGTATTAGGACAAAACGTGATGCCGTATATATAAGAGGAACTTTTATAGGTGCCGATGGTAAGAAAGTAAGAAAAGAAATTGCTTTAAATGCAAAAATATATGACTTTACTACTTGCAGAGACAGAATAAGAGACTTTTATCTTGAATATGAGAAGAAAGGGCATCTTCCTAAATTATTTAGTTGGAATAAAAATTTAGAAGTTAAGGAAGTTAGAAAAAATACTGTTGAATATGGAATAGAGAAATTTAAAGAAGATTATTGGGAATCTAAAGGCAATCCAAGTGAAGAAGAAAAAACTTCAGAATCTAAACGGACTTTAATTAGCTATAACGACCAACTAAGAAAACTAGAAAAATATAATGATTTAGAACTTACTCCAGAATTACTAAGAACAGTTATAGAGGAAAAGAGTAGTCCTAATACAAAGCCCAGGCAGGATATGTGCAAAATATTTAAAAGATTAGGTAAATTATTCTTCATAGAAAGTGATTTAAAAGATCTTGATAAAATTAGAGGAAAATATATTCCTAAGAAGAGAACAAGACTAGATGATGATGTGATGGTAGAAGAAATTGACAAAATAATAGAACACAAAAAATATGGCTGGTTAACTGCTGTAGTTTTTATATATGGATGTCGTCCAAATGAAGCATTTAGCTTGATTCCTCAAAAAGATGGAATTGCTAAAGCGGTAAATTGTCCCAAAGCAGAAGAAAAAATGGTTAAATTTCCAATTGCTTTGGGATTAGAAAAAGATGACTACAAACCTGAATTTTTAATTCAAAGATGGGATGTTTTTAATAGACCAAAAGATTGCTTTTATTGGGATTTAGATAATGGTTTATATGATTCCAATGAAATGAAAAAAAAAGTTGAGGCATGGACAAAATGGTTAGCTAAAAATAGAACTTTAAAATTTGGTTTGGTTGATATGCGACATTACTGGGGAATAAGGTCTATTCATGCAAATATGGAAATTAGAATTGCTTGTAAATCTTTAGGTCATAGCCAAGCGATACATATGAAAACTTATAACTCTACTTATGAAGAAATAGATGCAATAAAAGGAGCAAAGAAATTATGAGCAGTTATTTAGAAGAAAGACTCGAATCGTATGACCATAACTACAGGATGGGAAGTCCTTTAATTACTGATGAACAGTTTGATAAGTTAGAGACCAATTTATATAGAGTTGACCCTAAGGCAAATTACTTCAGTAAAAAAACTATATTGCCATTACCTTCATTGCCTAAAGACAGAATAGAAGAATTTATAGAAGGATTATTGCCTGATACTCGGTTAATAATTGAGCCAAAAATAGACGGCTGTGCAATCGCTATTCAATATATAAATGGCGAGTTAGTTAAGGCAATCGCAAGAAAGGGCGGTGATTTTACTAACAAAATTAAAGACATTCCAGATGTACCAAATAAGATAAAAGTTCAAGGCTTAATCCAAATTAGAGGAGAACTATTTAACCCCTCAGAATATGAACGACCAAGTTATTCTCAAAGACAGGCAAGTGGTTTTCTTCGGGCTGCTGCTAGCAAAAGCGATCATCTTAGCTTTTGTAGTTTTCAGATAATTAATGGGAGATTAAACCAACACGACTCCCTACAATATTTAAAAAAATTAAGCTTTACAATTCCAGAATATAAGAGCTTAAACTTTACAAGTCAGGTCGAAATGTATCGCAAACAATGGTCAGATAAAAAACTATTTACTAATTATCCTACTGATGGAATAGTAGTTAAATTAAATTCTAGAAAATTACAATTAATCAGAGAGAAATCTAATGAGGTTTATCCTTATTGGCAGATGGCAATTAAGTATTAGTTAGTAATTGACAGTCGATCTAACATAGAGGGATAATACCCTCTTTTTTTATGAACACTCTTATAATCTCAACTTTTAGCTGCACATTTGAAGAATTTAAAAATGATGTTACTACTTTATTTCTTGAAGAAATGTGCAAAGATTTTGTCACTGATTATGAGTTTGTAAAAGTCAATGACCACAAATCTCATTTATTAATGAACTGTACTGACTTAGAAAAATTAGGTAAGGAGATGGAATCACCTTTTGCTAAAGAATGGGATAAAAAAAATAATTGTAAGGATACTGTATATGCAATTGAGCTTGTTGAATAAATGAAACGC
>JAOOLH010000023.1 GCA_028408675.1 Prochlorococcus sp. AH-716-K03
CTTAAACCTAAAGTTTTAAGGTTTACAGGTGCAAACTTCCCAACAGAACTTTGGAGCAATAATCAGATAAAAAAAAATAAAAAAATATCTGCATAAAAAATTAATTAACTTATCTTTTAAACACTTGAAAAAGGATTCCGTGGCATTTTTTTCAAACACCTTTTAGAAGCTTGTTGAAGTATTTCAAATTCCTCTTTATTTAGGTTCCATTTAAAGACGTTGGATATATCAATAACTTGAGACTTTTTTCTCATTCCTACAAGTGGTATAGCCCCCTGATAACAACACCAATTAATAGCCACTTGAGCTTGTGACACTGATCTTGAGATAGCAATTTTTTTAAGACATCTCCTTAATTCAGTAGTTGATTTTTTATAGTTTTTAAAAATCAAACTACGTAGAAAAGAATTGTGCTTGTCTTCATCTTTTTCAGGATCTATACAAAGTATTCCAAAAGATAAAGGACTATAGGCTAGAAAATCAATTTTATTATTTTCACAGATTCTTTTTACATTATTCTGTTTTAGAAAATCTGGAGATAATAAAGAAAACTGAATTTGAACACTTCTAACTTTCTTATCTCTTTTCGATAAGAATTGAATAATTTTCTTTAATCTTTGGGGTCCAATATTTGATAATCCAATTTGAAAATTAAAACCTTGATCAATTAAATCGCAAAGATTATTTAATAATTGCAATTCTTGCCAAGGATTATATTTTGCAGTTGACCAGTGTATTTGGACTATATCTAATTTATTATTTAATCTTTCTAAACTTTTGAGAAAGGGTTTTGTGAAGCCTTTATTACCAACTCTCCATGGATAAGGAGCAAGCTTTGTAGCTATTTGAATTCTTTTTTTTTGAAAATAAGAAGTTTCTAGTAAAAATTTTCCTAAAAGTTCTTCACTTCTACCATTAAGTTTTCCAGTTCCATAAGAATCTGCACTATCAATTAAGTTAAACCCTCTTTTTAAGGCTTCCTTATAAGTCTCATGTAAATCATCATCATTACTAGTTTGATAGTCCCAAAAAATTTGATTTCCCCAAGACCATGTTCCTAATCCAAGTCTTTTTTTCACTTACTATTTTTTAAATTTGCTTTTTTTTAAGAATACTTGAAACTACATATTTCACAAAAGATTGTTTAGCAAATATAAGTTTTAAAACTTTTCAAATAATTACCTATTGACATTAAGAAATTATTCTCCAAAGTAAGGAAAATATTAGTAAAAAATTGTTTATTACTGTTTGCGGGCAAAAAGGAGGTGTTGCTAAAACTTGTACAAGTATTCACCTTGCAAGTGTATGGCATTCTGAAGGGAAAAAGGTATGTATAGTTGATGCAGACAAAAACAGATCAGCATTAGCCTACTCATCAAGAGGAAACCTTCCATTTCCCGTTTTTCCAGTTAATTCAGCGGCAAAAGCCTCCAGATCTTCCGAAATTGTTATTACTGATGGTCAAGCAAGCAGTGATACAGAAGAACTTAAACATCTTGCATATGGATCAGATTTAGTAATTCTACCCACAACCGCAAAAGCAAGGTCTGTAGAATTAACTGTTGAATTAGCTAGCTTACTTAATACTTTAAAAGTGAACCATGCAGTAGTAATTGTAAAAGTAGATTTTAGACAACAAAAAGCAGCTCAACAAGCTAAGGCAGCGTTAGAAAATTTCGGTTTACACGTTTTTGATACATTTATCCCTTTACTTTCAGCTTTTGATAAAGCAGAAGCATCGGGAAACGCAGTATTTGAAGCTGTAGACGATTTGGGAAGATCAGATCCTCGTCGAATGACGGGCTGGTCTGCCTACTGTTCCATTGCATCTCAAATTCCATGCCTGATTTCGAAGCGCTCATCCGACACCAACAACTTAAGCAACCCACAACCAATCAGCGCCTAAAAGTAGTTGATTCTCCTGATTTTGAAATAGAAAATGGAGAAAACTCACAAATAATTCAACCCAAGATATTTAATTATTTTATTGTAAGTTTGATTGGTTCTATACTGGGAACTATTTCAATACTCTTTCTTTATATAAACGAATATTTACCAATTGAACTGCTTAAAATCAAGTAGTGTATTCCGAGTTTATTTCAACATACTTTTTAGACAAATCACAACCCCAAGCAGTTCCTTTTTCTGTTCCAGAATTAAGATTAAGAGCTATTGATACAATATCCTCAATTAAATATTTATCATTCATTTTTGTTCGCATATAATTAGAAACCTTGTTGGCATCATATTTATTTAACTTACCCTTTTTCAAAATTTGAAAGTCTCCAATATATAAATCCACTTCCTCTAGTTTAAAATCAATTCCGGAGTTACCTGCAGCTGAAATAATTCTGCCCCAATTTGGATCACAACCATGAATTGCAGTTTTTACCAGTGAAGAATTACATATAGATTTAGCCATCTTAATTGCATCTGAATTATTCTTTGCGCCCTCAACCAAAACCTCTAACAAACAATTTGCCCCTTCTCCATCTCTGGCAATATTTTTTGCCAAACATTGGCATACAATATCAATTCCTGATTGAATCTTTGATAAAAATTTCTTATCAATTTTTTTCCCTGAATTTATTCCTATAAATGCATCATTAGTACTTGTCTCTCCATCCACCGAAATAGCATTAAAAGACTTTTTAACAGCAATAGAAATCATCTTGTCCCATTCTTCTTTATCAACACCAACATCACATGTAAGAAAGGCTAACATTGTAGCCATATTTGGATAAATCATTCCTGATCCTTTTGCAAACCCTGATATCATTACCTTTCTATCTTCAATAAATGTTTCAATAGTTATTTTTTTCTCAACTAAATCAGTAGTTAAAATAGCTTCTGCAGCATTCTGTAAACTATTTTTTTTTAACTCCTTGACCAAATTAGGTAAATTATCAATTAAATTTTTTATTTGAATGGGTACACCAATTACGCCAGTTGAGCACATTAAAACTTCTTCTTCATTTATTCCTAATAACTGTGAGACCTCCTTAGTAGCTTTCAAAGTATGTTGAATACCAAAATCCCCTGTGCATGCATTCGCTTGTCCAGAGTTTATTAATATTGCTCTTATAAAACCTGAAGACTTTTTAATCCTTTTTTCACAAATATCTACACATGATGCACGGACAATTGATTGTGTAAACATACCACTACAAATGCTATTTTCTGGGGCTAATATTAAAGCCAAGTCTTTCTTCTTAGAATCCTTTAATCCAGCAGCGATTCCTGCAAAAGAAAAACCATCAGGCGTTTCTTCACCATCGCTCACAGTTGACCAATTAGTCTCAAGCTCAATCAATCTTTTTTATAAATTAAATTCATAATAACTATTCTTTCTATTAAAACACTGCAATATAGATTCTTATTAAATTTATGAGCATCCAACCAAAATTAAAAAATAAACAACGAAGAATAGGTCTTACTGGCGGTATTGCGAGTGGAAAATCTACAATAACTAACTACATAAAAAAATATAGAAACATTCCAATATTAGATGCAGATCAATATTCAAAAGAACTAATCAAACCCAAAAGTAATTGCTATGAGCAAGTTTTAGCTTATTTTGGACCTCAAATTGTTGATGAGTATTCTTCAGAAAATGCAATAAATAGGGCATTATTAAAAGAAATTATTTTCGAAAATTCTATACATAGAACATGGATTCAAAATCTACTTCATCCCCTAATCAAAGAAAAAATGATACAAGAATGCAATTTATACAACAATAACGAAATTATACTTTTAGTTATCCCATTATTATTCGAAGCAAAATTTGAAGATATTTGTACAGAAATATGGCTAGTCAAATGTACTGAGTTAGAACAAATACAAAGACTTGTTCGAAGAGATAAAATTAGTGAAGAAGAAGCACGAAAGATTTTAAAACTTCAATTAACTTTCGAAGCAAAAACAGAATTTTCAGATGTTATTTTGGATAATTCAGATGATAGAAACAGATGGATAGATAAAGTAAAAGACCTTATTTAAATCTTTATCCATTTAATTTTTCTGAAAGAAGTTTATTTGCAAGTTTAGGGTCTGCCTTACCTTTAGTTCTTTTCATAAGTTGACCTACAAAAAAACCAAGTAATTTAGTTTTTCCATTTTTAAATGATTCTACTTCTTTAGGATATTCGTTTATAAGTTGATCAATTATTGGCAAAATGCTTTCAGAATCAGATATCATTGCCAAACCTTTTTCTTCGACTAAATTTTTCGGAGATATATTTTTTTCTATTAGTTCAGGTAAAATTTCTTTAGCAATTTTTCCACTAATAGTCTTATTAGAAATCATATTAATCATTTCAGCGAGATTTTCAGGACTAAGTTGTAATTCACTAAAACTAAGTTTATTTGCTTTCAAATAGCCAACAATATCACTTGTGATCCAGTTTGATGCAAGTTTTGGATCAACATTATTAGCTACCGTATCTTCAAAAAAATTTGCCATATAAATCTCATCAGAAATTACCCTCGAATCATATGGTGATAAACCTAATTCGTTGACATATTTATTTCTTTTCTTAGAAGGTAATTCAGGTAATTCATTTAACCATTTATCTTTTTGGTCTTTTGATATCTCAATTGGTCCTAAGTCAGGATCTGGGAAATACCTATAATCACTACTCCCTTCCTTTAATCTCATACTTTTTGTTAATTGCTTAGCTTCATCCCATAGCCTAGTTTCTTGGTAAATTTCTCCACCATTTTCATAAACTTCTATTTGTCTTGCAATTTCATAATCACAAGCCTTTTGTATAGCAGAAAATGAATTCATATTCTTTATTTCTACTTTTGTACCAAAAGGGGCATTAGGTCCTTTTCTAACAGATATATTGACATCACATCTTAATGAGCCCTCTTGCATATTTCCATCTGAGACGCCAAGATATCTAACTGTTCTTCTTATTTCTGAAGCATATTCAGATGCCTCCCTACCGGTTCTAATATCAGGTTTACTAACAATCTCACAAAGTGCAATTCCAGCTCGATTGTAATCTACTAATGAATATTTGGAACCAGCTAATCGGTCGCTTCCGGCATGTACTAACTTGCCTGCATCTTCCTCCATATGAAGCCTCTCAATTCCTATTTTTTTAATATAAGTTTCTTTATCTTTTTCTGTAATTTCAACTTCTAGCCAGCCATTCTCAGCTAACGGTTCATCGAATTGAGAAATTTGATAATTTTTAGGCAAATCAGGATAAAAATATTGTTTTCTATCAAATTTGCAATGCTCAGAGACTTCTAAATTTAATGCTAAAGAAGTTTTGACTGCGTACTCTAAGACAGTTTCATTCAAAACAGGGAGAGTCCCTGGTAAACCACATACAACAGGATCTACATGCGTATTAGGTTCATCCCCAAAAGCTGTTGATGCAGATGTAAATATTTTACTTTTAGTATTAAGCTGTACATGGGTTTCCAAACCAATCACAGCTTCCCAAGATTCAAATTTTTTCATTATAAAATGTTCCTTCCTTAATATTATTGGATATAAGGTAAAAGAGGATCAAATCATATGTAAATTATAAAAATAATTAAATGACTGAAAACACAAAAAATTCAATTTTAATTATTGGCGGTGGACTAATAGGATTATCTATTGCGTATAAATTCGCAAAAAATAATTTCAAAGTTACAGTTTTAAGCAAGAACAGAGGAGAATCTGCTGGTTTTGTAGCTGCAGGGATGTTAGCTACTCATGCTGAAGGACTCCAAAATGAATTACTAAAATTTGGACAACAAAGTCAAAAATTAATTCCTAAATGGATTAATAATATTGAAAAAGATAGTGGAATTGAGTGCGGCTTAAGGAAATGCGGAATAATAGTACCATTTAAAAATATAAAGGAACTTGAGGAATTCCCAACTTATGAATATGGTAAATATCTAAATCAAAAAGAACTTAATAAAGAGATTCATGGGATAAATTCGATTTGGGAACATGGATTAGTTTTTGAACAAGATGGCCAGATAGATAATAGAAGAAGACTTATGCGTGCACTTGAAAAAGCATGCTCTTTACATGGCGTGAAATTTCATGAAGGATCAGAAGTTAAAGATTTAAGAATAGAAAATAACAAAATTGTTGGTGCAAAAGTTTTAATTGCGACAGGAGAACTAAAAGAAATTGATTGTGAAAAATCCATATTATGCAGCGGTGCTTGGAGTAAAAAAATTTTAAATAAAATTCCAGTCTTTCCCGTAAAAGGACAAATGCTATCAATACAAGGTCCTGCAAATTTTCTTAAAAGAGTTCTTTTTGGTACAACAACCTACTTAGTCCCTCGTGATGACGGACTAATAGTAGTAGGAGCAACTGTTGAAAAAGATGCACAATTTAATCAAGGCAATACTCCTAATGGAATCAGTAATCTTCAAGAAGGTATTCGATTATTATTACCTGAAGCGTTGAATTGGCCACAAATGGAGCATTGGTGGGGATTTAGACCTTGTACTCCAGACTTAAAGCCAATCATAGGTAAATCTGAAGTTGAAAATCTTTTTTTAGCAACTGGTCACTACAGAAATGGAGTTTTATTCTCGGCAATAACGAGTGATATTATTTTCAAATTAATTCAAGATAAAACTCTTCAAGACATTGAAATAAGCTTTTTAGAAAAATTTAGTTTGAATAGATTTAAGATATAAATTTTTTAATTTTCAGAACGCCATTTTGAATCAGAAGGCAACCATTCACATAACTCATCTTGATTAAACCATAATTTAATTTCAAATTTTGCAGTTTCTTCTCCGTCAGAACCATGAATTATATTTCTACCAATATCTACAGCTAGATCTCCTCTTATAGTGCCAGGTTCTGCATCAAGAGGTTTTGTAGCTCCTATTAATTTTCGAGCACTTAAAATAACTCCTTCGCCTTCCCATACCATTGCCACAACAGGACCACTTGAAATAAAATCTACTAAATCACTAAAAAAAGGTCTCTCTTTATGAACACCATAGTGATCTTGAGCTAGTTGTTTTGATGGAATTAATTGTTTCAGAGCTACTAATTTAAATCCTTTTTTTTCAAATCTACCGATAATTTCAGCAACATATCCTCTTTGAACGCCGTCAGGTTTAATTGCAATAAAGGTTCTCTCTTGGGTCATTTAATTTATAATCACTCTATGTATATTCAGCTTTTAGGTGGTAACTTGGCAAGTAATCATTAAAATAAAAGATATTGTTTTGAGTTATTTTCAAAAACATTTATTAATTACTAAAGCATAAATTGAACAATTTTGAGCCAGAAAAATTAAATAAAAATTGGACTTTAGAAGATAGTATTGCGACTTACAATATCGACAAGTGGGGGGATCAATATTTTTCTATCAACTCAAATGGAAATATCTCAATCACTCCAGAAAAAAAATCAGCAAAAATTATTGATCTTTTTAAGCTTGTCGAAGAACTTAAAAGTAGAGAAATTAATACACCATTAATAATAAGATTCAACGATATCTTGAAAGATCGAATAAATGAACTACATGAGGCATTTTCAAAAGCAATTAAAACTTACGAATATAATAATAATTATCAAGGAGTTTTTCCAGTAAAATGCAATCAGCAGAAGAACGTTCTAGAAAAGATATTAGAGTTTGGAGAACCATGGAATTTTGGTTTAGAAGTGGGCAGCAAATCAGAATTATTAATTGGCCTTTCTCTTCTTGAGAACCAAAACTCTTTATTAATTTGTAATGGATATAAAGACACAAAATATATTGAAGTTGCTACATTAGCCAGAAAACTAGGCAAAAATCCAATAATTGTTATTGAGCAAAAAGATGAGGTAAAAAGAATTATTGAAACAGTTAAGAATCTTAAAGCAAAACCATTGTTAGGAATTAGAGCAAAGTTATCAAGTAAAAGTAGTGGAAGGTGGAGCAAATCTGTTGGAGATAATTCCAAATTTGGGTTATCAATTCCAGAAATTATGTCAACGATAAAAGAACTTAAAGAAGCAAACCTATTGAATGAAGTAAAACTACTTCATTTTCATATAGGTAGCCAAATAAGTGATATAGCTGTGATTAAAGACTCATTACAAGAAGCAAGTCAAATATATGTTGAATTATGCAAACTAGGAGCCCCTATGAAATATATAGATGTTGGTGGAGGATTAGGAATAGATTTCGATGGAACGAAAACTTCTTCCAATACATCTACAAATTATTCTCTTCAAAATTATGCGAACGATGTAATTGCAACAATAAAAGATTCATGTCAGGTCAACAACATAGATCATCCAACCGTAATCTCAGAAAGCGGTAGAGCAATTATCAGTCATTGTTCAGTTTTAATCTTTAATGTTTTAGGTACAAGTCATGTAAGCTCAGAAATTAAAATATCTGATGAAAAACCCAAATCATTAATAATTGCAAATCTAATTGAAACTTTCTATCAACTAAAAAAACTTACCAAGAAGAAGGTAAATTTATCTGAAATAATAGAACTATGGAACGATGCAAAAAAGTTTAAAGAAGATTGTCTAGTCGCTTTTAGATTAGGATTTCTAAATTTAAAAGAACGAGCACAAGCAGAAGAGCTTACCTGGGCTTGTGCAAAAGAGATTGCTAATAATCTGGATAGTGATGAAATAATTCATCCAGATTTATTTGAGATCACAGAAACACTCGCATCAACTTATTATGCAAATTTATCTATCTTTAAATCTATTCCTGATAGCTGGGCAATAAATCAGATTTTTCCAATAATTCCAATACATAGACACTTAGAAGAGCCATTATGCAAAGGCAACTTTGCAGATTTAACTTGTGATTCAGATGGAAAATTAAATAGTTTTATTGATAATGGGAAAATCAAATCTCTTTTAAATTTACATGAACCAGAGCAAAACAAAGATTATCTAATAGGAATTTTTATGGCAGGAGCATATCAAGAAGCATTAGGAAACTTCCATAATTTATTTGGCAACACAAATGTTATTCATATTGATATAAATCAAGATAATTCTTATAAAGTGAAAAATATTATTAAAGAGAATAGTAAATCTGAAATTTTAGAATTGCTAGATTACAGTTCAAAAACTCTAGTTGAATCAATAAGAATTAATACTGAATCTGCTATTGATCAAAGGCATTTGACAATTAAAGAAGCAAGAAAATTAATTGACCAAATCGAAACAAGTCTTAGAAAAAGCAGTTATTTATCGGAATAACTTTTTAGCTTTTTAAACAAATCATTTTTTGCATATTCCAATGCTAAATTTAATTTATCAATATCCTTAGCACCTGCCTGAGCAAAATTTGGTTTTCCTCCCCCCCCTCCAGAACAAATCTTAGCAATATCGTTAATTAATTTCCCTGCATGAAAGCCTATTTTTACTATGAAGTCTCCAAAAGAGACCACAAATAACAACTTTTTATTCTCTGGATTTGGTATTCCTCCAAGAATAACTAAGGATTTATCACCCAATTTAGAAGTTAAATTTAATGCTGCTGATTGAAGTGAATTACCATCTAGACCATCAATCTGACTTACTAAAATTGAAAAAGAACTAACTTTTTCTGCAGAAGAAATAAGCGAAGAATATTTATAATACGCTATTTCATCTTTCATTTTTTGTATCTCTCTGTTTTTATTTATAAGTTCCGATTGCAAATAATTAACCCTATCAAAGAGTTGATTAGGATTTGCTTTTAACAAATCACTAAGTTCATTTACTAAAGAATTTCTATCAGTAAAGTAATCAAAAGCTGATTGACCTGATAACGCTTCTATTCTTCTCACACCCGCTGAGATTCCTTCTTCACTAATTATTTTAAAACAACCTAATTCAGATGTACTTTTTACATGAGTTCCTCCACATAGTTCCATAGAAACACCTGGTACATCTACAACTCTTACTTCATCATCATATTTTTCTCCAAACATAGCTACTGCTCCTTTTTCAAGAGCCTCACTCTTAGCCATATTTTTTGTAACAAGGAAATAGTTTTCCATAATCCAAGAATTTACTAAAGTCTCAACTTTAGAAATTTGATCTTTAGAAATTGGTTGAGAAGAATTGAAGTCAAATCGTAATTTATTAAAGGCGACTAATGAACCTTTTTGTCCTACGCTTTTATTAACAACTGTTTTAAGAGCAGCTTGCAACAAGTGTGTAGCGGTATGATTTGCTGCCGCCTTAGCTCTATTAGAGGCATTAACCTTAGTTTGGACCTTTTTCCCACAAGTTACTATTCCTTTTTTCACTACTCCATAATGTAGAAAAACATTTTTCTTTCGTACAACATTATCAATAATCACCTCTAGATCAGTTGAAAATATAGTTCCAATATCGCCAACTTGACCGCCAGATTCACCATAGAAAGAAGTCTGATCAAGAACAATTAGAATTTTCTGGCCTTCAATTGCTTCCTGAACCAAGTTAGATTCCAAAAATATACCCTTTATTTCTGCTTCTGAATACAGTGAATCATAACCTGTAAAAACAGTTTTATTGAATAAGTCTATTTCTCGTTCTAATGAACCCTTGAGTGTCAAATCGATATTATTTGAAGCAGCTTTGGCTCTCTCTTTTTGTGCATTCATTTCTTTCTCAAATCCCTTAACATCTACCCCAATATTATTTTCCTTAGCAATTTCTTCTGTAAGTTCTAAGGGAAAGCCAAAAGTATCGTAAAGTTCAAAAGCTTTGTAGCCAGTAATTAATTTCTCACCTGAAGAAACTAATTCGTCTAATAATTTCTCTCCTCTATCAAGAGTTTCTCTAAATCTTACTTCTTCAATTTTTATCTCAGTCAATATTGAATCAATATTATTTTTTAAATCTTGATAATCTTCTTGCATTAATTTAATCCCTATTTTCGCAATTTCAGACAAAAATTGATTTTTTATACCTAGTAATCTTCCATGTCTAACCATTCTTCTAATTAATCTTCTGAGTACGTATCCCCTCCCAAGATTGCTTGCTACTACACCATCAGAAATGAGATGTATAACTGCTCTTGTATGATCTCCAATTATTTTTAAAGAAATTTTGGTTCTTTCATCTGCAGAAAAATAATCTATATTTGAAATCTCCGAAGCCCTTTTAATAATTGGAAAAATCAAATCTGTCTCGTAATTATTCTTCTTCTTTTGCAATATTTGAGCCATTCTCTCAAGACCCATTCCAGTATCAATATTTTTATATTTTAAATCTGACAATTTACCATCAGAATCACGATTATATTGCATAAATACAAGATTATAAAATTCAATAAAACGATTACCATCCTCTAAATCAATATTTTGAAGGCCTTTTTCAGGATTAAAATCATAATAGAGTTCTGAACATGGGCCACATGGTCCAGTTTTCCCTGAAGACCAGAAATTATCTTTTTCATCAAGTTTTATTATCCTTTCAGGAAGAATCCCAATTTCTTCCTTCCAAATCTCCTCCGATTCGTCATCTTCGTGAAAGACACTTACTATTATGTTCTCTTCAGAAAGTCCATAAACTTTCGTAACTAATTCCCAAGCCCACTCAATTGCCTCTTGCTTGAAATAGTCTCCGAAGGAAAAATTCCCAAGCATCTCAAAAAAAGTATGATGCCGAGCAGTAACTCCAACGTTTTCAATATCGTTTGTTCTTATGCACTTTTGACTAGATGTAGCTCTTTTTGATGGCCTTTCTTTCAAGCCTAAAAATATAGGCTTAAAAGGAAGCATTCCCGCGATTGTAAGCAAAACTGTTGGATCATCAGGAATTAATGATGCGCTTGGAATAATTTTATGAGATTTTTCATGATAAAAATTTAAAAATGCTTTTCTAATTTCATCTCCAGTAATTATTTTGTTAATTAGTTGAGATTTCATTTATCAAGAATAAAAATAGTGAAAATAAAAAAGAGTGTAGTTTCGGTAATTCCACAAAAACGATCACGCGGATTTATATTCTATATAACTAAAGTTAATTTATAAAGCGAATTATTCTATGATAGCCTCTGCGCAAACAAGTAATTCAAAATTGGCACAAATCGATAATAGGTTGTCAGTTCAAACTCAAAAATTTGCTGACGATTCTTATGCTATCAGATCTTTAGATTGGGATCGTAGTAGATTTGATATTGAATTTGGTTTACGAAATGGAACTACTTATAACAGCTTTATTATAAGAGGTCAAAAAAAGGCAATAATTGACACTAGTCACGCAAAATTCGAAAAGATATGGTTTGAAGAATTATTTAAAGAAATTGATCCCCAGGAAATTGATTATCTAATTACAAGTCATACAGAACCTGATCACTCTGGATTAATAGGAAATCTTTTAGAATTAAATCAAAATATTACTGTTGTTGGTTCCAAATTAGCAATCAAATTTATTGAAGACCAAATACATGTTCCTTTCAAACGTCTCGAAGTCAAAAGTGGAGAGTATTTAGATCTTGGGACCAATCCTAGTAGTGGATTAAACCATAATATTGAATTCATAAGCGCACCAAATTTACATTGGCCAGATACAATTTTTTCTTATGATCACGGAACTAATGTTCTCTATACATGCGATGCCTTTGGGCTACATTATTGTTCTGAAGAATTTTTTGATTCTGATCAGAAAGAAATATATGATGATTTTCGTTTTTACTATGATTGTCTGATGGGTCCAAACGCAAGAAGCGTGCTTCAAGCTATAAAACGTATTGATAAGTTACCTGAACTTAAAACCATAGCTGTTGGTCATGGCCCATTGCTTCAAAATCAAGTAAATTTTTGGAAAGGTAAGTATCTTGAATGGAGTAGCAATAAGAGTAAAGGTAATGAATTTGTATCCGTTTGCTATATAAGCGATTATGGATTTTGTGATCGACTAAGTCAAGCTATTTCTCATGGCATAAGTAAGGCAGATGCACAAGTTCAATTAATTGATTTAAGATCTTCAGATTCCCAAGAGTTAACAGGATTAATTTCTGAATCTAAGGCAGTAGTAATACCAACATGGCCAGTTAATTCAGACAATGAATTAAAAGAGTCTCTTGGTACTCTCTTTGCGGCACTCAAACCTAAACAATTTACGGCTATTTATGATGCATTTGGCGGAAATGATGAACCGATTGATTCGTTAGCTAATAAATTAAGAGGATTAGGACAAAGGGAAGCCTTTTCACCTTTAAGAGTTAAAAATATTCCAGATCCTATTATCTATCAACAATTCGAAGAAGCTGGAACTGACTTAGGACAATTAATTAACAAAAAGAAAAACATTGCTTCAATGAAAAGTCTTGACTCAAATTTAGATAAAGCTTTAGGAAGACTGAGTGGAGGTTTATATGTAGTTACAGCTAGCCAAGGGGAAGGTTCAACATTTAGGCAAAGTGCCATGGTCGCTAGCTGGGTTAGTCAAGCAAGTTTTAACCCACCAGGTATTACAGTTGCAGTGGCAAAAGATAGAGCCATTGAATCATATATGCAAGTTGGAGAAGGTTTTGTAGTTAATATTTTGCGAGAAGATAACTATCAAAAAATGTTTAGACACTTCTTAAAAAGATTTGCACCAGGGGCAGACAGATTTGCTGAAGTAGACATAGTTAGCAATATCGCAAATGGTGGGCCGGTATTATCTGATTCTCTGGCATTCTTAGATTGTAAGGTAAGCTCCCGATTAGAGACTCCAGATCATTGGATAATTTACGGAATAGTCGAAAATGGAAATGTCTCAGATTTATCCTGTAAAACAGCTGTTCATCATAGGAAAGTTGCAAATCACTATTAAAAAATAAATCTTTAAAAATGTCAGAAATTAATACAAGCTTACTTTTAGAAAATCAAAATTTATCAACTTTTGAAATTACTGAAAATTTTACTTGCATCAGATTTCTTGATCAAAATAAAGAAAGATTCGAACTTGAATTTAATCTTGAAAAAGGAACATCTTTCAATACCTTTCTAATTAAAAGTAATAGAGAACTTTTTATTATTCACCCTCCTGAAAAAGAATATTCAAAATCAATTAATGAAGTCATTTCAAATTTTCATGATGTGTTTAAATTCAACAAAATTAACATCATTACTGGTCATGTAAATCCCAAAATTATTGAAACTATAAAGTCAATCAGTTCCCAATTCAACAACTTAACTATCACATGCTCGAATCCTGGTTTTAAGCTTATAAGTGAACTTTGGAATCAAAAGAATCCAAATTTAAAAACTTTTATTGAGCAAGAATTGCCCGAAATTAACATCGTAAAAAAAGAACTTTATCTAGAACTAGAAAATATTTCATTAAAACTATTTCCCATACCAACTGCTCGGTGGCCCGGTGGATTAATCATATATGAAGAGAATCAAGAATTACTTTTAAGTGAAAAAATATTTTCTGCGCATTTAGCATCTGAAGAATGGTCAGAACTCAATAGAATTAGTACAGAAATTGATAGGAAACATTTTTATGATTGTCTTATGGCACCAATGTCTAATCAAATCGTATCAATAGCGGAAAAAATTTCTGAATTAGATATTAAAACTATTGCTCCACTCCATGGTCCAGCAATTGAGTACAGCTTAAAAAGCTTTTTAAATGACTATATTAGATGGGGAGAAAATCTTTCAACAAACAATTCTAAAATTGTCTTGATATACGCAAGCGCTTATGGTAACACAGCTTCAATAGGTGATGCATTAGCTAAAGGTGTAAATAGAACTTCAGTAGAAGTTGAAAGTATTAATTGTGAATTTACATCTAATGATGAACTTATAAAATCTATTCAAAATGCTGATGGATATCTAATCGGATCACCTACTTTAGGGGGACACGCCCCAACTCCAATAGTAAGTGCTCTAGGAACTTTGTTATCAGAGGGCAATAGAGATAAACCAGTAGGCATCTTCGGTAGTTTTGGATGGAGCGGAGAAGCAATAGATTTGCTTGAAACAAAATTAAAAGACGGTGGATTTAAATTTAGTTTTGATCCAATAAGAATAAAGTTTAGTCCTAATAAACCAAAAATTAAAGAACTCGAAGAAATGGGTACTCATTTTGGGAGAAAAATTTTAAAAAAAGCAAAACAAAAAATCAGGAAATCAGATACTGGAATGATATCTAGTAAAACTGATCCAACATTGCAAGCTTTAGGAAGAGTTCTTGGTTCCCTATGTGTTCTGACTGCATCAAAAGGGAAAGATGAAAATAATGTAAAAGGAGCTATGCTTGCATCTTGGGTAAGCCAAGCAAGTTTTTCTCCTCCGGGATTAAGTATTGCGGTAGCAAAAGATAGATCAGTAGAATCACTTCTTCAAAAAGGTGACTCTTTCGCCTTAAATATTCTTGGCGAAAAAGATTTCAGGGAGCCTTTAAAAAGGTTTACAAAACCTTTCTCACCAGGGGAAGATCGATTTAAGGGATTAGATATTGAATTGACACCTAATAATCAAATAATTATTCCCGAGGCATTAGCATGGTTAGATGCTTCTGTAAAAGAAAGAATGGAATGCGGAGATCATTGGGTAATATATGCTGAGGTTTTACACGGAAATATATTAAAATCCGATAGTCTAACTGCTGTCCATCACCGCAAAAGTGGAGCTAACTATTAAACCAAATTATTTTTAATTTATGACTGATTCAAAAGATCTAATAATCATTTCAGCAAGTTGTGGGAAAAATCTAGAACTTTCAAAAAAATTTCAAGAAAAAAGTTATGAACTAAAATTCAATTCTGAAATTTTAGATCTTACTACTTATGACATTCCTTTATTCAATCCACGAATTCATACCAAAGAAAATATTCCTACCGAAATAGTTGAAATAAAAGAAAAGCTTTTTGCTACAGAAAAATGGATTATATGTGCGCCTGAATATAACGGTTCGATACCCCCAATTCTCTCTAATTTAATAGCATGGCTATCCGTATCAGGAGATGATTTTAGACATTTATTTAATGGTCAGCCAGTTGCAATAGCAACTTTTTCTGGTGGAGTTGGATTAGAATTATTAACCTCATTACGCATTCAATTAGTACATTTAGGAAGTCAAGTTTTGGGTAGACAGCTATTATCTTCATTTAGTAAACCTGTGGATATGAAAACAATAGAAGATATAATTCAACGGCTATCACAAATGAAAAAATTAACAATATAAATTTTTTTATAAAAATATAAACGAATTATATTTATTTATTTTCATTCCAAACTTTTAAAATTTCTCTAGCCATAGGTAGTGCGTGTACCGATCCTCCTCCAGGGGTATTTTGTGCAAAAGCAACTATTAACAACTCACTTTTATCTGAAGGAGTGAAGCAAACAAACCATGCATGATCTGAACCTCCTTCTCCATCTTCAGCGGTACCCGTTTTGCCTGAAACTGGAGGAAGATTAGATACTCCATAATTTATAGAGACTCCTGTTCCAGATTCAACTACTTTTCTTAATCCATTTTTGACTAACTGAATATTTTTTGGATCAATATCAATTTTTATACGCTTTTTATTTGCAACTTTTTGGTCTTCTATTTTGGACAAATGAGGCGTTACTAAATAACCACCATTAGCAATTGCAGCATATGCGCGAGCGATTTGAAGTGGCGTTACTTGCACAACAAATTGACCAATTGACATACTTGCAATATCCTCTGGTATCCATGGGGTTTGTCCTGGCTTGCCCCATCCTCTTCCTTCCTTAGCCCATGCACTACTAGCTACCAGACCTATGTTTTCTTGTTCAGAAATTTCAATTCCAGATAATGAGGCGAATCCTAGCTTCTTAGAGACTTTATAAATTTCATCTACTCCTACCCCATGGCCTATTTGATAAAAAAAAGTATTACTTGAAACTCGCAAAGCATCTTCATAACCTATTGTTCCGAAACCTAGGTCATTATGTTCTCTAAAACATTGACTTCCATATGTAATACAAGGTTTAGTTTCTAAAAAAGTTTCAGGAGGAAACCTTCCACTCTCTAAACCAGCTATAGCAGTTACAATTTTCCAAACACTACCAGGATCATATGCATTTAAAGCTCTATTAAATAAGGGTTTAGCAGAAGAATTAAAAAGAGCATCATATTCTTTTTCTGGTTTAAAATCTTTTGAAAAGAAATTCAAATCAAAAGTAGGTTTACTTGCCATTGCTCTAATTGCACCATCTCTAGGATCCATAACTATTATTGCTCCACCTTTTTTATCTTTAAGTACTTCCTCAGCAACTAATTGTAATTTCAAGTCAATTGTTAGCTGTATATCTTTTCCTTGTTTTGAAGGTTGAATACCTAAAGATTTTTGAAACGAGCCTGTTGAGTTTACTTCAATCATTTCTCCACCCCACTCCCCTCTGATTAGATCTTCATAAACAAACTCAATACCAGTTCTTCCAATTAAATCATTTAATTTATAACCTTTTTTAGAAAGAATATTAAATTCTGATTCAGTAATCGGTTGGGTATATCCAATGACATGTGAAGCAACAGTTTTATGAGGATAATTTCTAGTCAACTTTGTAGCAATTTCTAAACCATTAAAAATATGTTCATTTTCTTTAAATTTAATTACTTGAATAATTGTTAAATCATCTGACAAAGGAATGGAAAAATTTGCATTTTTCAAACCTTCAGAATATTTTTTTTGTAATGAATCAGATGAAATATTTAATAACTTAGAAATTTTTGATTTATATTGATGCCAGTCTTTTTTATCTACATATTGCGGTTTAATAATGAGAGAATATTTAAATCTACTATCTGCCAATATTAATCCATTTTTATCAATTATCCGACCTCTAATTGGTTGAGTTGCAATTAACCTAATTCTATTTTCATCAGACATTTTTTT
>JAOOLH010000024.1 GCA_028408675.1 Prochlorococcus sp. AH-716-K03
ACCATTTCGTTTATTTTAAGATTTAATTTGCTCTGATCTATTATTAATATATAGAAATTTCAAATTTTTAAATTTAAGAATGACAGTTTCAAATAGTGGTCAAATTTTATCAAATGATAGAGATTTAGAAAATATAAGTAATAAAAATTTTGAAGACATAAAAGAATTTATTAATACTGCAAACTCAAGATTAGATGCAATAAATTCAATAACAAATAATTCTCACGCAATTACCGCTGATGCTGTAACTGCAATGATTTGTGAAAATCAAGATTCAGTTAAAACAAAAATATCTATAGATACCACCAATAAGATGTCTGTTTGTCTGAGAGATGGAGAAATAATTTTAAGGATTGTTTCTTATCTTTTAATTTCTGATGATGAATCAGTTTTATCTAAAAATTGTTTAAAGGATCTCAAAAATACTTATTTGGCCCTTGGTGTACCTCTGAAAAATGCTATCCGAGTTTTTGAACTGATGAGAGATGCAACTATTTCTGATCTAAAGTCTACTGTGAATACTATAAAAGGAGAAAAAGAATTTCTTCCTGATTTAATTTCCAATACAGAGTTTCAATTTGAAAGAATAATCAATCTTTTAAGATAGACATATTTCTTATCTCTGATGTATGTGAGGTTTGTATTACGGTATTGTTTTCATTATTTCTAATTACTGAATATCTGGATCTAATATGATTTGATAAAAAACAAATTCTCTCTTCAGAAGTTTTTGAACTATAAATAGTTTTAATATTTAAGTTCTCATTTTCATCGATCAAATATTCTGATGATGAAATTACGGATTCAGTATATCCCTTATTACGTAGAACAATCCCTTTGTTTTTATCCTTTGGTAAAAATAATAATATAGTTTTATCTTTTTCAATTTTTTGATCCAACTCCCAATCACTTATTGCCTTCCAACTTATTGATAATGCAATAAAAGAAGGTTTAGATGTGGAATTATATTTTTCTAAAAGTCTTACTACATTTTTATTATTGCGTTCTAACTCTTTTATTACTATTTTGGAAGTTGAATTTTCAACTTCCTGAAAAGCCAAAGAATGAGTGCTTCTTATGGATTTCCACTCTCCTAAACTTTTTTGAATAAATTTGTTAATTGTTATTAGATTCTTCGTCAAGTTTATCTTCTACTGAATGATCGGTAGCTTTTTGAATCATCCTTACCATAGAATCTACCATCAATCTTTTTGCAGAAGTCACTTTTACTCCGGAAGGTGTAGTTGATATTTGTTCTCCAGGACGATCGTATGATGTAGGTCTAAATGGAGTCATCTAAAAATTTTTAAAATCAACAGAATTATATTCTTACATGAATAGTCATTTTTAATGATGTTGTTTGCGAAAATGTTATATCTTTTATGGATGGTTTTAGGATTGTTAACTCTTGCCTTATTTTGGGATTTTTCTTTTTGCTAAACCTGAAATAGTTGCTAAGGCAAACATGCCTAAAAGAGCTATTCCCAAGAATAAACCTGCCCCCTGACTGACTCCAGCACCAACAGCCACAAGAATAGAATCACTGATTAGAAGACTTATTAGTAAAGCTGGGGTGAATATTTTCCACCGAGTTCCTCCAATACCGATTGCATAACTTAGAAAATCAAAAAGTCCAGTCATAAGGAGACCTGTCATTAAGAAGAAATTTTCTTCTAATTGGTTTTGATTAAAACTTTCAATTCTTTGCATTGCTTTTGATCCTACTAACCCACGTACAGGATTACGACCAAAATATCTTGCAATGAAGAAAGCTGCTTGGCAAAAAACGATATCAGAAAAGACAATTGTTATATAACCTTTTTGGAATCCTAGTAAGGAGCCAGCCAGAAGTGAATAAGCCGAACTAGGAAGGGCAGGTAAAATTATACTTACTCCTCTGAGAACAAATATTCCAAAAGGGGCCCATATTCCCATACTTTCTACCTTGTTTCTTAGAGGCTCGATGCCATAGTTTTGTATGAAATAAATCAAGACAACAAATATTGCTACAAAAAAAACTACTGAGAGGAACTTTTGAATTTTATTCATTATTGATCTGAAAATTTTTTGAGAGCTAACTTTAGAAATTAATAGTTGATTGTATCTATAATAGAAAAACTAATCAATAAAAATTTTTACATAGTTTTTAATCTTATTTTTTTTAATTTGGATTTTAGGCAAACTAAATTAGTAAATTCTGAACCAAAATTGAAAATTAATAAGATATAAATGTTATTTTCAAAATTCAATTTATTGATTTTCAATATTCGAAAATATTATGATTCAAGCCAATAATAAATTTCCATCAATAGTTGTTGCCATTATCTTTTTTTTGGCTCTTTATATAATGTTCACTTTTTGTATTTCAATAAAACAATCATATGCTTTGTCTCATGAGTGGGTTGGAGGTCCAATTAGTGAATACGGCGAACAAATATGGGATAGAAAAAGTATAAAAAGGAATAAAGATGGTTCTGTTAGAGTATTAAGCAAATTTATTCCAAAAACTAAAAGTGAAATAACACAAGATATTCTTTATACAATGGACATAAACTGTTTTGAGAAATCTTTTAGAGATGTTGATGTTTTCACAGATGAGGAAAATAGTCATTTAAATAATCTTGCTGATTGGCAAGATCCAAGTGGAGACGAACTAATTTTGGGTGTGATTGGTCAAGTATGTAGAGTTGATAAATAAAAATTTAAATTTTTAAATATTCATAAAAAAACCTGTCATAGACAGGTTTTGAAGGTGCCAGGACCCAGATTTGAACTGGGGACACGGCGATTTTCAGTCGCCTGCTCTACCAACTGAGCTATCCCGGCTCTAACTTACATACTTTAAATTAAGATGTGTAGTTTGTGAAACCCCTTTCATTAAATTTTTATATCTTGATTAAAAATTAAGATAGGAAAACTATTTCTTTGCATCAATCGCTAATAAAGCGGTTCCAAAGGAAGTTGTTTTTTTGCATGAAACTATTGGGATTTTAATAACTTTTTCTCTTATAGCTCTCCACTGAGGATTTTTTGAACCTCCCCCCACAGTAACAATCCTTTTTGGAAGTGAACCTGTTAGTTCGTTTAGTTTTTCCCATCCTTTTAATTCAATTCTAGCAAGTCCCTCGAACAACGCATGCAAATAAAGTGAGTCGCTTACTGGCCTTGGACCAAGAATTGGATTTAAAAAAGGATTATTAATTGGAAATCTTTCCCCCCTACTATTAAGTGGCAAAAGATTTAGAGAGGTGTTTTTTGAGGTATTTATTTGTCTGCTAAGTTCTTTTATTTCTAAATCAGAAAAAATTTTAGATAATACTCCACATCCAGCGTTTGATGCTCCTCCACAAATCCAATCTCCACTTACTCGATGGCTTGTAATTCCCTTTTCTTTTATTGGGGCTTTATTAATTTTTTTTACTACGATTGTAGTTCCCAAAACTGTTAGCCCCTCTTCTTTATCTAAACCAGCAGCTAAAAAAGCAGCATTTGAATCAGTTGTACCTGAAATTAATAGAATTTTCTTATTTAATTTAAACCTTTTTGCTAACTCAGAATCAATTTGACCTATGATTTTTCCACTTTCAATTATTTGAGGCAAACATTTTTGCCATGAAGTATTAAAGTAACTATCTGGCCATGATTCTTTCATGAGATCCCAACCAAGTTTGAGATTATTACCTTCTTCTCCATAAGTCCAATCTTTCAAAAACCAGCCAGTTATCCAATCGGATTGATGTCTTAAAAGAATATTCTTCCCATAAATATCTATAAGTTTTAATGCTTTAGCAAGACTACTATATGGGGTTTGCAAATGATCTTCTCCAAAAGCAATTGATTCAATAAGGATTCTATTTTCATTACATGCTAGGTCATAAGGTATAGCTTCTCCTAAAGGATCCCCCCTTAAATTGCTCGCTGTTAAAGTTCCAGATGTACCAGAGATTGCTAAATTTACAATATTATTTTTTATCGCAAGAGGCAAACTATCGAGAAGCTTTTCACTAGAATTAATCCAAGAGATTGGATTTTTAAATCCGTATTTATAGGATACTGAATTCGAATATTTTAATTCTCTTTTCTGATTAATTATGGATATTCTCGCACCACTAGTACCAAAATCTAGACCTACAAAAAATTCATCTGACATAAATATTTTTACAAAAGGTCTTTAGAAGCTTCTACTAATTGTTTTGCTTTCTCTTCTACATTTTCCCAAGGAAGGTTAAGATCATTTCTACCAAAATGTCCATAAGATGCAGTCTTTTTAAAAAATTCCCCACCCATTTTTTTTGGTAGATTTCTTAAATCAAATTCTTTTATTATTGCTGCAGGCCTTAAATCAAAGTTGTTTTTAATTAGTTCTTTCAAATTTTCTTGAGAAATAATACCTGTTCCAAAAGTTTCAACAAGAATTGAAATTGGTTTAGCAACTCCAATTGCATAGCTTAATTGTACTTCTGCCTTTTTTGCTAATTTTGCTTTTACTATACTTTTAGCTACATAACGAGCTGCATAAGCAGCGGATCTATCAACCTTAGTAGGATCTTTACCAGAGAATGCCCCGCCTCCATGCCTAGCATACCCTCCATAAGTATCTACAATTATTTTTCTGCCAGTAAGTCCTGCGTCTCCTTGGGGTCCCCCTACAACAAATTTGCCTGTGGGGTTTACTAGGAATCTGGTCTTTTCACTGTTAGGTTTAATTTCTAAATCTTCAGTTGCTGGTATTACAACATTGATCCATAAATCTTCTTTTATCTTTTGACGAATTTCTTCTTCATTTGTAATTCCATCAATCTCAGCGGTATGTTGAGTGGAAATTAAGATGGTGTTTATTGAGACTGGGATCCCTTTTTTGTAATCAATACTTACTTGAGTTTTACCATCAGGTAGGAGGTAATCGAGTACTTTTTCATGTCTTACTTTGGCAAGTTGTATTGCTAATCTGTGAGCCAAGCTAATTGGTAATGGCATTAATTCAGGAGTTTCATTACAGGCATAGCCAAACATTATCCCTTGGTCTCCAGCCCCAGTATTGTTTTCCAAATCCTCATTTACATCATCTGCTTCATTTACTCCTTGGGAAATATCAGGTGATTGCTCGTCAAGAGCTACTAAAACAGCGCAGCTATTCGAGTCGAAACCTCCAGCTTTTGAACCTTCATATCCAATCTCTTTAATTACTTTTCTTACAAGTTTTATATAATCAAGCTTTGCCCTAGAAGTTATTTCACCAGTTAGCAAGCATAGACCGGTATTTACTACTGTTTCGCAGGCTACTCTACTTTCTGGATCTTCTGTTAATAAAGCATCTAAAACAGCGTCACTTATTTGATCACATATCTTGTCAGGATGACCTTCAGTTACTGATTCTGAAGTGAAGATGAAATCACTCATTTATAATTTTCAAATAATTATCTTAATCCTAAATTAAATCGTAAATACTAATCAATAGTTATTAAGTTGAAATTACAAAAAACAATTAAAATCAATAATTTAAAGTTAGGAAAGCATAGAAAATAAAAAAAGTTTTATACGCTTTCTGTACTTTGTGTTGTTTGCTCTTCAGTATCATCAGTCTGTTCAAGTAACATTTGCTTATATTTTGCAGCCATTTCTTCAGCTTTATTAAAAACTTTTTGAGGGTCAGTTAACATATCACCTGGTTCAGGCTCTAAAGCTTTAGTTGACAAAGATATCCTCCCTCTCTCGGAATCTAAATCTATTATCATGACTTTCATCTGATCATTGACATTTAAAACGTTATGAGGAGTTTCAATATGCTCATGACTGATTTCAGAAATATGCAGAAGACCACTCACACCACCGATATCGATAAATGCTCCATAAGGTTTTATTCCTTTTACGTTGCCTACAACAACTTCCCCAACCTCAAGTCTATTCATTTTTTTCTCAACTAAAGCTCTTCTATGACTTAAAACTAATCTGTTTCTTTCTTCATCCACCTCAAGAAATTTTAAAGGTAAATACTCTCCCTCTAAATCTTCTTTTATTTTTCGAGCACTAATATGAGATCCTGGTATGAATCCTCTTAAGCCTTCTACTCTTACTAATGCTCCACCTCTATTCGTGGCAAAAACTTCAGAATATATTGTGGCATCTTCTTTTTGAAGTTGTCTAACCCTTTCCCAAGCTCTTTGATATTCTATTCTTCTAATTGATAATGCTAGTTGACCATCTTCATTTTCCTCGCTCATTATAAAAAATTCTCTACTTTCTGAAGGTTGTAAAACATCACTTAATCCTTCAACTCTATTTATGGAAACTTCTTGCATAGGCATAAAAGCTGCAGTCTTAGCACCAATATCTATCATTGCGCCCTTTGGTTCTAAAGCAAACACCGTACCTTTTACAAGATCACCTGGTTTAAAATTATAGTCATATTTCCCCAATAATGATGCAAACTCTTCTTGAGTAAATCCTGCATTATCTAAATCACTATTGCTTCTACTTGATGAAGAATCCGCAGAGGGAACATCTTTAGGGTCAAATGATAATTCCACATCTTTTTGATTTTCTGAAGTACTTTCTTCTACAGTTGAATTTTCAATTTCTTTGCCGTCTGAAATTTCTTTTACGGTTTGGGAAGAATTTTCAATCATTTGTTAAAATGCAGACTACCTTTGGTAGTTAGAAAGGTATGCCTTTAGCCTGCAAACTAAAGAGCACAATAAATGTATTAAACATTCTACACTTTAATACGCTGAATTTATAAAATTGAAGCTAATTCATTTTTTGAACTACCTTTAAGAGATTCAAGAGTGGAGACAAAGTCTTTTACACCATTAAATTTTCTATAGACTGATGCATATCTTATATAAGCAACTTCATTTTCTTCCCTTAAGTCTTTAAGAATCAATTCTCCAATTTGAGAAGATTTAATATCTTTATTTGAATCTTGTATTATTTTTGATTCAATTGCATCAACAAAATTAATAATAGCTTCCCTAGAAAATGTTGTTTTTTCACATGCTCTTGATATTCCAGTAACTAATTTATCTTTATTAAATAATTCTCTACTCCCATCCTTTTTGAGAACGGAAATTGGCATTGTTTCAACTCTTTCATAAGTTGTAAATCTAAAGCTGCAATTTAAACATTCTCTTCTCCGTCTTACACTTTTTCCAGTATCAGCAGATCTTGATTCTAAAACTCTGCTATCTGTATTTTGACAGGTAGGACACTGCATATAGTGAATTAATACAATCTTTTCACCTAATTCTAGATTAATATCACGATTCTGAAAAGTAGTAAAAAAAATCCCTCCAATTTATAGGAGGGATTTTTAAGCTTATTTTCTATCGAATTTAGGTGGATCTCTAAAAGCGACTGCAAAAAATAGAGTTACAACTGCAAGAGTTAAAATAAGAACGTAAGCGAAAGCTTCCATGATGAATAATAATAAAGTTTAATTTAGACCCGCCCTGGGATTCTTCTAGTGGTTTCATCACCAAGTTTCTTAAAGAGACCAAATTCAACTTGATCTCCTATCTCGGCGTCAATACCAGCAAAGGAGTCTCTGTACAGAGTTCTTGAAGCGTGCCACCAATGACCAAAGAGAAATAATAATCCGAAACATAAATGTGCGTAAGTAAACCAAGCTCTTGGTGAGCTTCGGAAAACACCATCAGATTTATAGGTTTCTCTGTCAAACTTAAATGCTTCACCAAGCTGTGCCTTTCTAGCTAATCTCTTAACTACAGCAGGATCTGTGAATGTTTGACCATTAAGATCGCCCCCATAAATAGTAGCTGTAATTCCAGTTTGTTCGAAAGAATACTTTGCTTCAGCTCTTCTAAAAGGGATATCCGCTCTTACGTTTCCCTCTTTATCTTCCAAAATTACAGGGAAGTTTTCAAAAAAGTTAGGGATTCTTCTCACTTCTAGGTCATTTCCTTCTTTATCTTGAAAAGCAATGTGCCCTTGCCAACCAGTTGGTAAGCCATCACCATTTACAAGAGCTCCAACTCTAAACAAGCCTCCTTTAGCAGGGCTGTTGCCTACGTAATCGTAGAAGGCTAGCTTTTCAGGAATAGAAGCATATGCTTCTTCCCTAGTTGCGCCATTATCAATGGCTGTTTGAACTCTTCTATTAATTTCAGTTTTGAAGTAACCAGAGTCCCATTGATATCTAGTAGGACCAAATAATTCTACTGGGGTTGTGGCAGAGCCGTACCACATTGTTCCAGCTACAACAAATGATACAAAAAGAACTGCGGCCAAAGCACTAGCTAATACACCCTCTAAACTTCCAAGCTTTAAAGCTTTATAAAGCCTTTCTCCTGGTCTATTAGTAATATGAAATATTCCACCAATGATACCTAGAAGACCAGCTGCAATATGATTTGCAACTATTCCACCAGGATTGAATGGGTTAAATCCATCAGCTCCCCAAGAGGGCGATACTGGTTCGACGTGACCAGTTAAACCATATGGGTCTGAAACCCAAATGCCAACATTCGCACAATGGAAAGCTCCAAATCCAAAGCAAGTAATTCCTGCTAATAGAAGATGGATACCAAATATTCTTGGAAGATCAAGAGCTGGTTCTCCTGTTCTTTCGTCCTCCCATAGTTCTAAATCCCAATATGTCCAATGCCAGATTGAAGCAAGCATTAAAAGTCCACTAAAAACAATATGGGCAGCTGCCACACCCTCAAAGCTCCAAAATCCTGGATCAACTCCGGTAGCACCAGTAATATCCCACCCATTCCAACTACTTGTGATTCCTAATCTTGCCATGAATGGCATGACATACATTCCCTGTCTCCACATTGGGTTGAGAACAGCGTCTGAAGGATCAAAAATGGCTAATTCGTATAAAGCCATAGAGCCGGCCCAGCCGGCTAATAATGCAGTATGCATGAGATGCACAGCGAGTAGTCGACCAGGGTCATTAATAACTACTGTGTGAACTCGATACCAAGGCAATCCCATCGGTTAAATTCTTGTAACGATGCTGAATAAACAGCTAAACATCACGATAGTAAGGGTTTTTTGGGCTTTGGGAGGGTTTTGTAAATAAATTAATTTTCTTAGTAAAAGTGGTCAGATAAGTTTCTATCACTGCATTCTCGGGGAATTTCTAGGTAAAAAATGTTAATATTTTGGTCACAATTCTCAAAGTAAAGCGCCAAAATAGAAAAAAATAACAAAAAAAATGACTACTATCAGATTTATCCGAGAAGAAATAGATATAAAATGCAAACCGGGAGAAAACTTAAGGGACCTAGTAATTAAAGAGCGATTACAACTTTATGGTTTAAAGGGAATACTAGGAAATTGTGGAGGAGCTGGACAATGCAGTACGTGCTTTGTATCAGTTGAAGGGGGTTCGAAAAATTCTTTAAGTCCTCTCACTTCAGTTGAGGAAGAAAAACTCAAAAACAGACCTGAAAACTGGAGACTTGCCTGCCAAACCTTAATTAAGTCTTCTGCAGTAATATTAACTAAGCCTCAATCTCCTCCGTCTAATCTGAAAGAATTGAAAGAAGCTTCTGATAATAAAAAATTACCAAAATAAATTGTTTAAGACTGTTAATGAGTTAAACAACTTTTTGTATTTTCCACTTAATTTCAATTTAAATGTCTATAGTCTAATTATTATTAAATTTGCCTTTTTAAATGGAAACAACAAATTTTGGTTTCGTAGCAAGTCTTCTTTTTGTGGGAGTCCCAACAATCTTTCTAATTGGTTTATTTATTTCTACTCAGGATGGAGAGAAATCTAGTTTTTATTCAGATTCAAGTAAAGGTAAGCTGGGACCAAAACGCTAATACAAATATTTAATGTTCATTATTTCCGCAGAGAAATTTTTTTTTTGGAGAGAAAAACAACTATTAAAAGGAGGAGATAAAAAATCACTTAATCTTTTAATCGACTTATTGGGAGGATTATCAAATAATCATTTAAATTTTCTAAAAATAAGATCAGAAAAAAATTTTAAACTAAAAATAAAACTTGAGTCATTAGAAAAATTCTGGGATATTCATCTCCGTACTTCAACTCCAATTCAATATTTAGCTGGAGTTTCTTATTGGAGAGATTTAAAGTTAGAGGTTTCAAATAAAGTTCTCATTCCACGTTCAGAAACAGAACTTATGATTGAAATAATTTCGGGAAGATTTAAAAATAAAGATGACCAAATCACATTTGTTGATCTAGGAACTGGTTCAGGAGCAATAGCAATTGCTCTAGCATTGCACAATCAACACTGGAATGGAATAGCAATTGATATTGATAAAAATGCTATTGAGATTGCAAAGAGAAATTTTTCTAATAATGCGAATCAATCTAATTTAAAATTTTATGTTGGGAATTGGTGGGAGCCACTTCAAAATTTTAAAAGGGAAATAGATTTAGCTGTAGCTAATCCTCCATATATTCCTAAAGATATTTATAAAGAATTGCCAAAAGAGGTTAAGAATTTTGAACCCCAAAATGCTCTCTTGGGAGGAGAAGATGGTTTGGATCATATAAGGGAAATAGTTCAATATGCGCCATCTTATTTAAAAGATAAAGGGTGGCTATTAATTGAGAATCATTTTGACCAAAGTTCAAGAGTTGAAAATTTATTTCATGAAAATAAATTTACTTCTGTAGAAGTATTAAAAGATTTTTCTGGGATTGGAAGATTTACCATAGGAAGATATAAATAAATTATTAGTTAATAATTTAAATGGATGTTATAGATCAAAAAATTGCTTTAGAAAAACTTAATTGTGGGTTGCCAGTAATTTTTCAGACTGATACTTTACCTGCTATTGGATGCTTACCAAAATTTTCAGAGATAATTTATAAGATTAAAAATAGAGATAGAAATAAACCTTTAATTCTTATGGGAGCTGACATTCTTCAATTTAACGAATTTGTTTCTCAATCTGCATTAGATGATTTCAAATATATGGCTTCTAAGTATTGGCCTGGTCCTTTAACAATAATTGTTCCAATTTCTGAAAAAAGCAAATCTTTTTTGACCAGTAAGAGCTCTACACTAGGTTTGAGAATACCGAATTCAATGATGGCTAAATTTCTCATAAAGGGAAGTGGACCATTATTAACCTCCAGCGCGAATATCTCAGGGAAACCAACTTCAATTAGCGCAGAAGACATCTCTTCAGACTTACCTGATATCGATATTTTAGGGCCGGTTCCTTGGGAAAAATGTAGTGGTAAAGCAAGTACTATAATTTCTTGGGTGAATCGTGGAAAATGGAAAATAATTAGAGAAGGACAAATCTTAATTCCCGGAATAGGATGATGATTGTTCTGGTTTTTTTTATTTTTTTAATACAAAGCTTTTCCTACTGGATATTTCAACCAATAACAGCGACCTTAACTAATCTTGTTGAAATAAGAACTTTACCAGATTTTCTTTTATTGATTTTTATTTTTCTATTTTCGACAAAAAAAGATTAACGCAATATGTAACTTTAAAATGCCGGCTAACAGATTTGAACTGATGACCTTCGCTTTACAAAAGCGCTGCTCTACCGCTGAGCTAAGCCGGCATAAATTTTATTTTACATAAAGCTAGGTATAAATTGATAATTTATTAATTTAGATTTTTAAACCTTTATTACTTTTTAGGGGCCGCATCTTTTTTCTTTAATTCTATTTCTCCATTAATAGTTCTTTTGATAGGAAGATTTGCAACTAATGCAGTCATTCTATCTTCGGTCTCTAAACTGACAGCCACTTCATCAAAATCAATCTCAACATATTTAGCAACAACATCAAGAATTTCTTTTCGCATCTTATCTAAAAGATCAGTAGTCAATGAGCTCATGTCAACTCTGTCATGAGCTAAAACTAGTTGCAATCTTTCCCTAGCTGTATTAGCACTTGCTGTTTCTCTACCAAGCAATTTGTTTATAAGGTCTCTAAGAGTCATCATTTTAAAAAATCTTTGTTTGCATTAATCTCATGAATTTATCTTTAAGGCTTTTCCCTTCATTTTTTGGATCGATAATTGGAATATCTTTTCCTAAAAGTCTTTGAGATACATTTAAATAGCATTTTTTAGCGGGAGATTGACTATCTGAAAGAGTAAGTGGTTCACCTCTGTTAGTACTTATTATTACTTGTTCATCTTCTAAAACAATACCGAGTAAAGGCAATGAAAGAATACTTTGAACATCTTCTATAGAGAGCATTTCTTGGTTAGCCATCATATTAGGACGAACTCTATTGATTACTAGTTGTATTGGCTTTATATCAGAAGTATTTAAAATTCCGATTACTCTGTCTGCATCACGAACTGCGGATAATTCTGGATTTGTAACAACTATCGCTTCTTTACAAGCTGAAAGAGCATTTTTAAAACCATCTTCAACTCCTGCGGGACAATCTACTAAAACATAATCAAACTTTTCACTTAGCAATTTACTAATTTGTTTCATATCTTCAGGTTTCATCCAATCAAGCATTCTGGGATCACCAGCTGGTAAGAGGGCTAAATTAGGTTCCTTTTTATGTCTAACCAATGCTTGATCAAGACGGCAATTATTGTCTAAGACATCTTGAGCGGTATAAATTATTCGATTTTCTAAACCTAAAAGAAGATCTAAATTCCTTAATCCAAAATCAGCATCTAAGACTGCTGTAGTAGCGCCACTATTTGAAAGAGCAATCCCAAGGTTAGCTGTAAGAGTTGTTTTGCCAACCCCACCTTTTCCTGAACAAATTAGAATAGTGCGAGTATTTTCCGACACAAAGAAAAGAATTATTTCATAAATAATAAGCTAGAATTAAAAAGTAAAATTTATAAATAGTTAAGTAATTCTTAAATTTATTTCAAATTATTTATTTATTTCTATTTGCTATTTGAGAAGTAAGGTTTAATAATTATTTTTTGCTCTTCCAAAATTGCAACTTCAGGATATTGATGTTTTGGCTTCTCTTTTGGCCCTATAGCTACAATTCCGCATATTCTTAATTGTAATGGGTTTAAATAAAGAGATGCGATAGAAGCATTTTTGTTTCCATTCTCACCTGCGAATGCGATACCTAATAATTTCCCCCACACATAAACGTTATTGTTTGCAGATACTATAGCTCCTGGATTAACGTCACCAATAACGCAAAGATCACCATTTGAAGATATTCTATCTCCTGATCTGATTGTCCCTTTGTGAACAATATCCTTTTTTTGATAGGAAGGATATAAAAATAATTCATTTTTAAGGTCTTTGGATTTAGTTAATGTTGAACTAATTTTTAAAGACTTTCCACTTAAGACTGTTTCCCTATTATTAGAGTAGATATGTGAAAATTTAATATTGAGTTTTTCAAGAGTGAGCTTAAAATTTGATAAGTCGGAAGAATTAATTTTTTCATTTGAAGTAATTAGATTTGCTACTGATAGATTTTCAACTGTATTTAATTCTTCTACAAAATTTTTATATTGATCAAATTTTTTGAAAGAGATTGATTTGATAAATTCATTAGCTGTGTTTTTTAAAATTAATTTCATTTATTAAGAATCTCTTTCTATCGCAATCTGATTTTCAATATCCTTTCTAAATTCTCCCGGATAAATAATAAGCGCGCTACTTTTAGATAACATTAATGTTTTTATTAATTCTGAATGTTTTTCTAATGCGTTTTGATACCTGCCATCCCATATTTTTAAAGAGTTATTAGATTTAAAACCTTTAAAAGATCTCTCTTTAATTCCGCAAAATACCTCAGAATCATAATTATTTAATTTACATTTCTTCCTGGCAAAAGCTAAGATTTCAAGTCTTTTTAATTTTGGTAGGAAACTTATATCTGATGCTTTAAGCAAATTTCTATCAATAAACATTCTGCAAAGAGTCTCGAGGGGCTCAAAAGATGCATCTTTCCATCTCATTAAATGAAAATAAAAAAATATGTCATCATTTGCAAGAAAGTCCTTAATTTCCAGATTCTTTGGAGTAAATATCCATCTGCGCATACTTTCATCTATCCAAATATTTTTTTTATTTGAACTATCTTTCACTAAAAAGATAATTTTTTTTAAAATCCAAGTAGAAATTTCATTAATTCTATGGTTATAGATAGTTCTATACATCATGTTCCTAAGAATTAAAAAATGTTCAATAGCGATTACGCCCTTTGGTTTAATTGCTATGTTCCCATCAGGAGAAAAAGTAAGGGCTGATATAATTCTCTCTAAATCGACTAATCCATATTTTGTTCCAGTGTTATAACTATCACGTAATAGATAATCAAGACGATCACAATCAATTTCGCTACTAATTAATGTGTTTAAAGGTTTTGAGAAAAGATTTCGACTAGTAAATAAATCTCCAATTTGATTAGGTAATTCGCTCCCAAAATTTTCAAGAATTGAGGTGATTGGTGAATAATTTTGAACTAAATTTTTAGACCAGTATTCATGATTATGAGAAAATATAACTTCACTTGTATGACTCAATGGTCCATGACCTAAATCATGTAGAAGAGCGGCCCCAAAAAGCATAAATTTATTTTGACTAAATTCGGGTTTTGTCTCAATTAGTCTTCTATAAATCTTTCTTGCAACGCAAAATACTCCAATTGAGTGAGTAAATCTACTAGATTCTGCACCATGGAAAAGAAGAGAGGCTGCTCCTAATTGCTTTATCCTTCTCAATCGTTGAAATGCCAAAGTATCAATTAACTGCATAATCATTAATTCTTCAGGTTTATCCGAATCAATGATTATTTCTTTATGAATTGGATCATGAAAAATTCTTTTGTTATTCATAAATAATAAATTATTTATACATAAAAAATATATTTTAAGTATTAATATCTTTGCTCTCTATTTCATAATGCGATTCTTTGACTTCACCTTTATCAAATAAAGAGTTTAGATATATCTCTGCATTTTTTACCCATTTATCTTCGGAATTACCGTATTCCCTGGCCTCTGGAAGATCTAAAATCTTATCTGGAGTTATCCCTTTCCCCTGAATATTATTACCTTTAGGTGTTAAATAGCTCGCAACAGTTATGGCAATACCACTTTCCTCACCTAAACTTTTTAAAGACTGGATAAGTCCTTTCCCGTAAGTTTGTTTACCCATTAAAGTTGATCTCTCATTATCTTGCAGGGATCCTGCAAGAATTTCACTTGCGCTTGCAGTTCCTTTATTTACTAAAGTTACCATTGGGCCATCAAAGAAAGTATTCTTTTGAGAAATCATTGCATCTTTAATCCCATTTCTATCTTTTGTTTCTACTATTGGTTGTTCACTTATAAAATAGTCTGCCACTGCGATTCCAGAACTCACCAATCCGCCTGAATTATTTCTTAAATCAAGTATTATGCCCTCAACTTCTTTATCTTTAAGTTCCTGAAGAGCCTCTTCAATTTTTTTTGGAACACTTTCACTAAATTGGGTTATTCTCAAATATCCGATAGTGTGAGAGTCATCTCTTAATCTTTTTGTCCTGACTGGTCTAAGGTCAACTGATCTTCTTTCTAAATCTATTTCTTTTATTTCATCAGAAGTAGAGATAATTTGGACAAGGACTTTTGTTCCAGAATCTCCTCTGAGTTTCGACGCAGTATTTGCTAGACCTAATTCTGAAGAAGATATTCCATCAACTTTATCTATCAGATCTCCACTAATTATCCCTGCTTCTTCAGCAGGTGATCCTGCCAAAGTTGAAATGACTTTGATTTTTTTAGTTATTTCATCTTCTCCTAGTTGAAGACCTACTCCATTAATTTCGCTCCCAAAATTACTTGTTTTAATTAATTCATAATCTTTTGGTCTCAATATTCGTGTAAAAGGATCCTCAAGAGGCTTCAACATATCTTCAATTGCAGAATAAGCCTCATCACTTGTTTCAATTTGTTTCTGTAATGTTTTTTGCCTAATTCTTTTCCATTGGATTTCTTCAAGCAATTCTGGATCATAATAGCCCTCATTGACTAAGGTCCATGCGTCAAGTACAAACTGCTTGCTATCACTAAGCGCATTAACGCTTGGAATATACAAAAAATTGGTAGAAAAAATACAGATCATCATGATAATGATCCATTTCTTGAATATTAAAAATTTGTTAAAAGATGAATTCATTGGGTTAAGTGTTAACACCAAGTAAGTGAATTTTAAGTAAGCTCTTTATATCAAAGCTTTTTTTTTGGATGTCTGATTCTTCATCTGTTTACGACTGGTTTCAAGAGAGACTTGAAATTCAAGACATAACTGACGACGTAACCTCCAAGTATGTGCCCCCTCACGTAAATATTTTTTACTGTTTGGGAGGCATAACTTTAGTATGCTTCTTAATTCAATTTGCAACAGGTTTTGCAATGACTTTTTATTATAAGCCTACTGTTACTCAAGCTTATAATTCTGTAAGTTATTTAATGACGGATGTGAGTTTTGGGTGGTTAATTAGATCTGTTCATAGATGGAGTGCTTCTATGATGGTATTGATGTTAATTCTTCATGTTTTTAGGGTATATCTTACCGGGGGATTTAAGAGGCCAAGAGAACTAACATGGGTTACAGGAGTAGTTATGGCTGTCATAACAGTAGCTTTTGGAGTTACAGGTTATTCACTTCCATGGGATCAAGTTGGATATTGGGCAGTTAAAATTGTTTCTGGTGTTCCCGCTGCAATTCCAGTTATTGGTGATTTTATGGTTGAACTTCTTCGAGGAGGGGAAAGTGTTGGGCAATCTACTCTTACAAGATTTTATAGCCTTCATACATTTGTGCTTCCTTGGTCACTAGCGGTGTTTATGCTTATGCATTTTCTTATGATTCGTAAACAAGGTATTTCAGGTCCGTTATAAACCTTTATAATATTAAAAAACCTCTGAAATTTTTATATGTCTACCCTAAAAAAACCGGATTTATCTGATCCAAAATTAAGAGCAAAGCTAGCAAAAGGTATGGGTCATAATTACTATGGAGAGCCTGCATGGCCAAATGATCTTTTATATATTTTTCCTGTTGTAATACTTGGTACAATTGCTTGCGTTGTTGGTCTTGCTGTTTTAGATCCTGCAATGCTGGGAGATAAAGCTAATCCGTTTGCCACCCCTTTAGAAATTCTACCTGAGTGGTATTTATATCCTGTATTTCAAATACTTAGAGTAGTTCCTAATAAGTTACTTGGAATTGCTCTTCAAACATTAATTCCTCTGGGGTTAATGATTTTACCTTTTATTGAGAATGTCAATAAATTCTCTAATCCTTTTAGAAGACCAGTAGCAATGTCGGTTTTTCTTTTTGGAACTTTTTTAACTATTTATTTAGGGATAGGTGCATGTCTACCTATAGATAAATCCCTTACATTGGGATTATTTTAAGGTTTAGCTTAAAGGTTGAACATATCTAAATCATTTTTTTCTTCTCTAAGAAAATGATGCATTAATAGAAATCCAACAATTGTCC
>JAOOLH010000025.1 GCA_028408675.1 Prochlorococcus sp. AH-716-K03
GCATCTTGCACAGTAATTCCCTTTAGCTAGATATCTTCCGGGACCAGCTCCTCTTAAATTTAATTTAAGAACTCCAAAACCATTTTTTGCCAATTTCCTAGAAATTCTTCTTAAACCAAACCGTTTAGTTGAACCTCCTAACCCATGAGTAATAAGAACAAAACCCCTAAGGGAGCTTAAATTTGTAGGTAATTCTAAAAACCCAAGAAGATAATCGGATTCAAAATTTTCAGACAAAATTTTTTTAATTGGAAAGAATATTTTTTTATTTTTTTTTGATTTACATAAATCAATAACAAAGGTATCTCTTAAGGTTTGTAAGTCTCCACCCATCCAAGGTAAGACCTCTCGAAATGGATTATTGTCTAAGTACTCTGAAAAACGAGAAGATATACTATTATTTTTCTCCAACCCCAAGATCCTTTAATTCACCAATTAACTCGCTCAACACTTTTTTTGCATCGCCAAAGACCATTGAAGTATTAGGTAAATCAAATAAATCATTTTTAATACCTGAATAACCTGCACTCATTCCTCTTTTTATGACAAAAACTGTCCTTGCTTCTTGTACATCAAGAACAGGCATTCCATATAAAGGAGAACTTTTATCATTTTTTGCCTGAGGATTAACGACATCATTTGCACCTAAAACTAAAACAACATCTGTAGCTGGAAATTCTGGATTAACAATGTCCATTTCTTTGAGCTGTTCATATGGAACATCAGCTTCTGCCAATAGAACATTCATATGTCCTGGCATCCTTCCTGCAACAGGATGAATTGCGTATACAACTTCAATTCCATTTTGTTCTAGCTTTTTTGTTACTTCTCTTAAGGTATGTTGAGCTTGAGCTACAGCAAGACCGTAACCAGGAACGACAATTACTCTATTAGCAGCCTCTAAAGTCAAGGCACACTCTTCAACACTACAAGAAGTTATATTTGTATACTCCCCTGATCCTGAAGATTTAGTACTTTGTGCAGATAAAGATCCCCCAAAGAGGACAGAAACCAGAGACCTATTCATCCCTTTGCACATTACCTGAGTTAAAATTAATCCAGCCGCTCCTACCATTGCTCCTGCGACAATCAAAAGCTGGCTGTCTACTACAAAGCCTGCTGCTGCTGCTGCAATTCCTGAATAACTATTTAAGAGAGATATAACGACAGGCATATCTGCTCCCCCAATTGGCAACGTTACACCAATCCCTAACAAAGAAGAGGCTATGACTAATAGCCAAATCGAACTAATATTTCCACTTATTAGGTATATAAAAGCCAATAATGAAGTTGCTCCAAAGGCAATGTTTACAAAATGTCTAGCTTTTACTTGAGTCCATCCAGGGGTAGATAGCCAACCTTGTAGTTTTGCCATTGCCACGATCGAACCGGAAAAAGTAATGGCACCCACAAATATCGAAACTGAAATTGAAATATCATTAATAAAAGGCTCTATAGAACCTGCTTTTGCTCCTTCATTAAAAGGGAACAAAAAGGCACCAACAGCTACTAATAAAGAGGACATTCCACCAAAGCCATTAAATAAAGCTACAGTCTCTGGCATTGACGTCATTGGGACTTTCTTAGCTAGTAAAGTTCCCAACAAACTTCCTACTAAAGATCCAATAATGATCCATGCCCAAGATTGGATAGGGATTCCTGAAGTCCCTAAATAGTAAGCGAGTAAACCTACAACAGAAAGCAACATCGCAAATGCTGCTAATATATTTGCTTCTCTAGCAGACCTAACTTTTGATAAGCCCTTTATTCCTAAAGCTAATAGCAGAACAGCTATAAGATCTATAACGAATTTAATAATATCAGGAAGATTCATTTTAATTAATTATTTATTTTTTTTTGTAGGTTTACGACTAAACATGGCAAGCATTCTGTCGGTAACAAAAAAACCACCCACAACGTTAAAAAGAGCAAATCCAAGAGATATTGATCCGATTATTAATAGTGGGCTATTTGTTTCTGCTTTTATAATTGCAGTTAATGCTGCCAACATTGTGATACCTGAGATGGCATTTGCTCCACTCATTAAGGGTGTATGAAGCGTTGGCGGAACTTTTCCAATTAACTCCAAACCTAATAAACTGCCAAGTAATAAAACCCAGAGAAGGCTATCAAAATTCATAATTTAATTAAAACCTCAATTTTCAAAAACTTTATTTTGAAGGATAACTCCTTCATCACTTAATAAACATCCAGAGATTAATTCATCCTCTTTGTCTAAATTAATTAGACCATCTTTTATGAAAGGTGTAATCAACGATGTTAGGTTCTTAGCATAAAGTGTACTTGCGTCATATGGAACGGATGATGGCAACTCTCCAGCCCCTATAAGCTTCACACCATTACGAATAATAGTTTCATTAGTTTTAGTCCCTTCGCAATTACCACCTTGTGATACAGCCAAATCAATTACTACTGCTCCAGATCTCATATTTTCAATCATATGAGAATCTATTAAAACAGGAGCTTTTTTACCTAAGACCTGTGCTGTACAAACAGCAACATCAGCTTCGGATAAATATTTAGTTAACGTAGCCTTCTGTTTAGAAAGGAATTCAGGCGTAACTGCTTTTGCATAACCACCTGATTCCCCAGGTTTTTCGTTAATTTCAGGAAGTTCGATAAATCTTGCGCCTAGAGACTCAACTTGTTCTTTTACAGCTGGCCTAATATCTGAGACAAAAACGATAGCTCCAAGTCTTTTTGCAGTGGCAACTGCCTGTAACCCTGCAACTCCGCCACCAAGAACAACAACTTTCGCAGGCTGTACAGTTCCTGCTGCAGTCATCAGCATCGGAAAATATCTATCAAGTTCACTTGCTGCTAAAAGAACTGCTTTATATCCTGCGATATTGGCTTGAGAGGAAAGGACATCCGATGATTGAGCTCTACTAATCCTTGGAAGTAATTCCATTGATAAAGCTGAGATCTTTTTACTAATAATAGTGTTTTGAAGTTTTTTATTAGCATATGGACTTAAAAGGCCTAGCAGAATAGCTCCTTTTTTTAACTTGCCCAAATTAGATTCAGAAGGAGTTTGAACACAAAAAACAAGATCAGCATTCTCCCAAATATCTACATTTGATTTACTAACAATTTGACCTCCTGATTCTTTGTATAAAGTGTCATTAAACCCTGATAGTTCTCCTGCTGAACTTTCTACAAAAACTTCGCATCCAAGGCCTTTTAATTTTTTCACAGCTGCTGGAGTAGCTGAAACTCTTCTCTCTCCAGAGGCTGTTTCAATAGGAATAAGTATCTTTGTCAATTTATAGTATTTTTAAACATACTAAAGATAATTTGAATAAAGTCAAAAGTCTTGGAGTTTGAGTTTTGTTAAAAATATATTTTCTTTTTTTAAAATCATGGCTATGAAAAATATAGTAAGTACTAAAAATCTAATGAGCATAAAAGCTATAGAATGCCCAGATGGAGTTTGTCATAGTCATCATGGCGGTCATGCTGTTCCAAGACAAACCATGCAGAGAAACTTAGAAAAACATGGAAAAGACTGGTGTGAAAAACTTGCTGAAAGAATTTATGAAATGTCAGTTGACACTTATTCTCAAACAGTAATGCCTAGCCTTCATTCTTCAGGATGGCAAAGAAGACATCTAGATTGGGAATTCAAATTAGCCGAAAATGATTCTGAACCTGATGAAGCCCTTGTTGAAGGAATCATAAATGCTACTGAAAGTTTCCTTAGAAGCAGTGAAGTGCATAGATTATTCATACAAGAACTAGTACAAGGTACGTTTGAAGAAGCGAATGATAAAAAAATAATTTCTAAAGCTATAAAGTCTATTATTGAAGAGGAAATAGTTATTTCATTGAGAGAAAAGAAAGAAACTCTTTTAAGAAAAATATCGTCAAAATTAGTTTCAGAAGAAAAAGTTAGCGAGGAACTTGCAATAAATTCAGCGAATGAAGGATTTGACGAAGTTGAAAGATTACTGGTTAATCATACAGAAGCAGTTTAGGCCTGATTCTTTATATTTTCTTCATATTTACAGTAATTACAGGGTCAAATATTAACTAATCATTAAATTATTGTTTGAAAGTACAAAGTTGTAACTTATTAGACAATGATTAATTGATTCCATATGCTTATCTATAGTCAATTCCAAAAGAGAAATGACAAATTTTTTAAGAAGAAGGATTGACGTAGCTACTTGTTGGGCAACTAACAGAATTTCCGTATTGGATACTTTAGAAAAGTATGAGGATAGTTACGCAATCGCAGAGGAGTTCCGAGAATGGATATTACATATTGGAGAGAATGATGAAAATTTAAAAGGGTCTGTCTTAAATTTTCCTAGTGAGTTAAAAAAATTATCAGATAATAAGATTAATGACTCTATAAATTAATCATTTTCGAGTAAAACCCTACCTTCATAAGAACGTTAAATTTAGTAATATTAGAGTTGAATAAATTTTTAAATGGAAACTAAAGAAAAAGAAGCAAACATTGAAAATTTAGTAATAATAGGTTCAGGTCCTGCGGGTTATACTGCTGCAATTTATGCTGCTCGAGCAAACCTTCAACCTCTTTTAGTAACGGGGTTTAATTCTGGTGGGATTCCAGGAGGGCAATTGATGACAACAACATTTGTTGAAAACTATCCTGGATTTCCTGATGGAGTACTAGGTCCCGAATTAATGGATTTAATGAAAGCTCAAGCTGAAAGGTGGGGGACTAATTTATATGAAAGTGATGTAATTTCAATTGATACCAGCAAACGTCCTTTTGAGTTAAAAACCTTAGATGGGAATATTAAATCCAATTCAATTATTATCGCAACTGGCGCAAGTGCTAATAGGCTAGGTGTTATAAATGAAGATAAATTTTGGAGCAAAGGGATAAGTGCTTGTGCAATTTGTGATGGAGCAACGCCACAGTTTAGACATGAAGAATTAGCAGTTATTGGTGGAGGAGATTCTGCATGTGAAGAAGCGGCATATCTCACAAAATACGGTAGCAAAGTTCATTTACTAGTTAGATCGGAAAAATTAAGAGCTAGTGCTGCAATGATAGATAGAGTAAAAGCTAATTCAAAGATTGAAATTCACTGGAATACAAAAGTAGAGAAAGCTAATGGAGCTGATTGGCTTGAAAATATTGAAACAATTAATTCACATAAAGGTAAGCATGAAATTAAAGTGAAAGGACTTTTTTATGCGATCGGGCACACTCCTAATACAAAGTTTTTAGAAGATAAAATTGAATTAGATAAAAAAGGATATATTGCTTGTAATTCGGGAAGGCCAGAAACTTCAATAGAAGGTATATTTGCAGCCGGAGATGTTGTAGATTCTGAGTGGAGACAGGGGGTTACAGCTGCTGGGACAGGATGTATGGCAGCATTAGCTGCTGAGAGATGGTTAGCAGAGAAGGATTTATCAAAAACAATTGCTAGAGAAACAATTGAACCAGAAAAAACATTATCTTCATCAACTTTTAATGAGGAGGAGACAAATGAAGATACTTTCGATTTAAACTCTGAATGGCAAAAAGGTAGTTATGCGCTTAGGAAGCTTTATCATGAGAGTAATAAACCAATTTTAGTTATTTTTAGCTCTCCAAGTTGCGGACCTTGCCATGTATTAAAACCTCAACTTAAAAGAGTGATTAAGGAATTTGAGGGAGCTGTACTAGGTATAGAAATCGATATTGATAAAGATCAAGAAATCGCTAAACAAGCTGGAATAAACGGAACTCCCACAATACAGCTATTTAAAGAAAAATTACTAAAAAAACAGTGGCAAGGTGTTAAACAACGAAGTGAATTTAAAGAAGCTATACAAAATATCATCTAAGAAAATTTTTTACTTATTTCCTTCTTACATTATTTTTAGAATTTCCAGATCTTGGCCCCCCACCGCCTGCATTTCTCTCTCTATAAGTAATCCTACCTCTCGTTAGGTCATAAGGGCTTATTTCTACTAGAACTTTATCTCCAGCTAACAATTTAATTCTAAATTTAGTTAGCTTACCTGCTGCTCGGCATAAACATTGGTGACCTTCAGGTTGCTCTAAAGTAACCAAATAAAAACCATTTCCTTGCTCTTTTTCTATTACACCAGATGTTTCTATCATTAAATAATTTATTTTTCTAAATTAATATTATCAGAAAAGAATAAACAAAAATTATTTCAAGATAATTACATCAGATGAATTAAATTAGATGCAAAGATTTTAATATCATATAAAAAATTTAATCTCATTAATTATTTGTAGCTGACCATAATAAAAATTTGCCTTTGCAATTTTTTCAGGATCCTCTAGTTGATCGAAAAACACAAAGCCTAAGCTCTCCCATAAAGATGATCCGCAAACATTATTAAGTTCACTAGTTGCTTCTTGAGCAATGTTATTTAATTTACGTTCCAGATTTTTAGATTTAGAAATTGACATCAATAAGATAAATACATAGTACAAATATACTATATAAAAAGTTAAATGCAACTTTAGAAAGGAAGTCTCTTTTTTTCTTCGATGTTTAGATCAGCTTCCATTTCTTTAAGCCTTTTTAAAATCTGCTGATAATATTCTTTAATGTAGCTCTCAAGAGAAGTAATTTCCTCTTTCTTGAGATCTAACACCTCGTAAGTATTACTCATATCAGCGTCTAATGCAACTCCACTACTAGTGACTTCTGCGAAGGCCAATCTCTCAGAAACATTTAATGCATCCTGAAAAAAAGAGACTACATTCTGAGTTACTTTTATCAAAAAGGGTGAAACTCTAAAAATCTTTGCCTTCTTATTACTATGTTTCTCGCATAAAGAAATTACCTCATCAGAATCCCAAGCTTTAGGACCAACTAAAGGAAGTGAAAGCCTGTAAGATTTAGAATTATTTATAGAAGAAACAATAATTTTAGCCATATCTTGCGTGTTCATATATGCGATCTTAGTTGGAGTGCCACTCATCCAAACGGCTTGACTATCTAACACAGGAATAGCGAATTGACTAATAACACCTTGCATAAAAGCAGCGCATTTGAAAATTGTATAGTCGAAATTAGATTTCTCTAGTAATTTTTCAGTGCAATACTTAACATCCATTAAAGGTACATTTCTAAACTTTTCTGTTAATAAAATTGAGAGAAAGATAACTCTTTTAATTTTTTTCGATTCACAGGCATTAAAAAGATTAAGTTTTCCATCCCAGTCAGTCTCATATATACTTTTAGAATCTTCAGGTCTACCTGTCGCGCTATCAATAACTACTTCAATATCTTGTAAAGCATAATCTATATCTCCAGAAATAAGTAAATTTCCCTTTGTAAGCTCACAACCCCATTCTTGTAGGAAAGAAGCTTTCCTTGGATTTCTAACAAAACACCTTACTTCATGCCCCTCCTCGATAGCCTGTTTAGCTATCTGCCGTCCAAGAGTTCCAGTTGCACCTACTAAAAGAATCTTCATACTTAAGGATCTATTTAACTTTTCGAGATTAACTCAATTTCTATGGTATTCGTGAGAATCAATCTCCTTGAAATTTCAAAAGTAATGCACCACCAACCAATCCAATTGGTATCAATATCCAAAAAACAGCAGCAATACTAAAAATTTCTTTAGCCATAGTAAACTTAATCAATTACTATAATTTAACGTTAATCTGCATTTTTTTGTAAAAAAAATAACTAATGCAAATATCTTTAAATTATTTAAGAGGAGGATAAAGGTTTATTTATATGAACTCTATATATAAATCAGAAGTAGGAGAAGAATCCAATTACTGGAATTGGAATGGATTCAAAATTTTCTGGAGTGTTAAGGGCAATGAAAATGCACATCCTATGATTTTGCTTCATGGTTTTGGGGCAAGCAGTAAACATTGGAGAAACAATTCTGAATACTTTGCAAAAAAAGGATATTCTGTTTACTTAATAGATTTAATCGGATTTGGCAATTCAGCACAACCAGGAATTAGAGAGATAGAAAAATTAGATAATGAAGTATGGTGTAAACAAGTCAGTGATTTTATAAAAGAAGTAATTAGACCAAAGACTTCTAAGAAGATTATTTTAATAGGAAATTCTTTAGGATCCTTAGTAGCTTTAACATGTGCAGTCTATTTGAAAAATGAAATATTAACTGTTATTGCATCTCCTCTACCGGATCCTCTAGTAATTATGAAAAGGGAATCAAAACTGAATTCGATTTTTGAGAAATTTAGAACCAAACTTATAAAAATATTTTTTAGAGTATTTCCTTTAGAGATAGTTCTATTTTTAATAAATAAATTAGGAATAATAAAATTAGGACTTAATTCTGCATATTACAAAAAAGATAAGGTCGATAAAGAATTAATAAATATTGTAAGAAAACCAGTTTTAAGAAAGACTTCGGCAAGAGCATTAAGAGCTATGTGTATTGGCATGGCAACAAGGGGAGATATGTTAAAGACCTCTTACCTTTTAGAACAACTTACTCTTTCAAAAAAAATTCCTTTTTTATTGTTATGGGGAGAAAAAGATAATTTCATACCTTTATTTCTTGGCAAAAAGATTGCAAAATTTCATAGATGGGTAGAATTGAAAATAATAGCCAATTCAGGCCATTGCGTTCATGATGAAGATCCTTCATTATTTAATAAAATTTCTTATGAATGGATTAGAGACTTAAAAACCTATTAAAATATGAAACATACATTATCAGTACTTGTTGAAGACGAATCAGGGGCATTAAGTAGAATCTCAGGTCTTTTTGCAAGAAGAGGTTTTAATATCGATAGTCTTGCTGTAGGGCCTGCCGAAACAAAGGGTATTTCTCGATTAACAATGGTAGTAGAGGGTGATAATGAAACCCTTCAACAAATGACAAAACAACTCAATAAATTATTTAATGTTCTGGGAGTCGTAGATTTTACTAACCTTGCTGCAGTTGAAAGAGAATTAATGCTTCTAAAAGTATCTTCTAAAGAAGAGACAAGAAGTAATATTTTGGATATCGTTCAAATATTTAGAGCAAAAGTAGTAGATGTATCAGATATTGCTTTAACCCTCGAAGTGGTTGGTGATCCAGGTAAATTAGTTGCTTTGGAAAAGCTTCTTGAACCATATGGAATACTTGAGATTGCCAGAACGGGGAAAGTTGCCCTTAAGCGATCATCGGGAGTAAACACTGAAATGTTAAAAATAAATAAATACTCTTTAGAGATTTAATTAGAAATTATGATTTCATAAATCAAATCTTTCTCTATTTTTTTTAATATTTCCATTCCTTTTATAACTTTTCCAAATATTGAATATCTTCCGTCTAATTCAGGAAATTTATTAGTTACAAAGAAAAACTCAGTAGAAGAAGAACTCCTTTCTCCACTTTTTACCATAGCTAATGATCCCTTTTCAAAAAAATTAGTAAGATTTACGATTTCTGAAGGATTTAAAATTTGGTAACCATATTTTGGTTCAATTTCTTTTTTTAATTTTATTTCCAACGGAATATTTCTTCTAATTTTGTTTGAGTTTTGATTTTCTTTTTTGTAATAATTTTTTTCTGGATAAGTTCCCGAATGAATTAATTGAACTTGAGGAAAATTAATTATCTTATAAAAATATTTTTTTTTACATTTTGAATAAAATTACTTACGGTAACTGGTTTATTTTCTCCATATAATTGCACATCAAAATCACCTTTTGAAGTCTTGAAAATTACTCTTTGGTTCTTTTTTACACAATTAAGATCAAGCCTTTTACAGTAATAATTAGAATCAAAAACGCTTTTATAATTGCAACCTGTAATTAAAAATAAAAATATCTTAAAAAATAAAATTGGTTTTAATAAATAAAATCTTCTTATTTTAAACCCTCCAAATTTACATTTAAAAATTTAGCTAATCTTGCTCCTTCCTCTTCAACTTGCAACAACGGTTTAAGTTCACCTGCTCCACTTAAAGGGAGTGCTTTTTTTCTACCTTTAAGAACTAATGAAATTCTTCTTCTTGGATTAAATCCCTCACTTATATCAAGTTTGACAGACTTAATTTCATCAAAATTTAATTTTACCAGAATATCCTTAAATAATCCTTTTCTTTTGATTTCAACCGATTGGGAATCTTTATCAAAAAAATTATAGCCTGAACCGAAATTTATAAAAACCAAATACCATAAATAAATGTTTAGTAAATTGGCTAATACTCCGTAAGCTCCCATTATTATTCCTTGAGGAATAAAAAGTAAGGTTGAAGGATTGCCCAAAGGGAGTAAATCTCTTCCTGTATAGCTTGAAATCGCAGCCAAGATAAAACCTATACCACCAATTGTTAACATTCCTCCAATTAGGTAATTCGATATTTTTCTTGAACCATTAATTTTTTGTTCAATTTTATTAAAAGAAGAAAGATTAGATTGCATAATACTTATCTTAAATGCCTGTTCATACAATTTTAATCATTAATATAGAGTATTAATACCTAATTTTTAATATAAAAGTTAGGAAAGCTTTACAAGGCATTTCATATATACAAATATTTCCCCACTTTACTCTCAATCTTTGTTACAGTCTCAGCGTATCCCGAAGCTAAAAACGATTTCTCATGACGATCGCCGTTGGAAGCGCCCCACAGAGAGGATGGTTTGATGTCCTTGATGATTGGTTAAAGCGCGACAGGTTTGTATTTATTGGTTGGTCCGGTTTACTTCTTCTTCCTTGTGCATATCTTGCAATAGGTGGATGGTTTGTCGGAACAACATTTGTTACCTCTTGGTACACACACGGTATTGCATCTTCATATCTTGAAGGAGCAAACTTTTTGACAGCAGCTGTAAGTACCCCTGGAGATGCCATGGGACACAGTCTTCTATTTTTATGGGGTCCTGAAGCCCAAGGTAGTTTCGTAAGATGGCTACAACTTGGTGGTCTTTGGAACTTTGTTGCTTTACATGGAGTATTTGGCCTTATCGGCTTCATGCTTCGTCAATTTGAAATTGCTGGTCTTGTAGGTATTAGACCTTACAACGCACTTGCTTTTTCAGCTGTAATTGCAGTTTTTACAAGTATTTTCCTTATTTACCCCTTAGGACAGCATAGTTGGTTCTTTGCACCTTCATTTGGTGTTGCAGCAATCTTCCGCTACATCCTATTTATTCAAGGTTTTCATAACATCACTTTAAATCCTTTTCATATGATGGGTGTTGCTGGAATTCTTGGTGGTGCTCTACTTTGCGCTATTCACGGAGCTACAGTTCAAAACACATTGTATGAAGATACAAGTATTTATACTGACGGTAAAGTACAAAGCTCAACTTTTAGAGCTTTCGATCCTACCCAAGAAGAAGAGACCTATTCAATGATCACAGCGAATAGATTTTGGAGCCAAATTTTTGGTATCGCTTTCTCTAACAAGCGTTTCCTTCACTTCTTGATGTTATTTGTACCTGTAATGGGTATGTGGACATCTTCAATTGGTATTGTTGGTTTAGCACTTAACCTAAGAGCTTACGATTTCGTTAGCCAAGAGATCCGTGCTGCAGAAGATCCAGAATTTGAAACTTTCTACACAAAGAATATACTTTTGAACGAAGGTATGAGAGCATGGATGTCTTCTGTGGATCAACCACACGAAAATTTTGTATTCCCTGAGGAGGTTCTTCCGCGTGGAAACGCCCTTTAATAATTTACTAAGAGCTCCTAACCAGAGTATTGAAGAAACTGGTTACGCTTGGTACGTAGGTAACGCCAGATTAATTAATTTGTCTGGTCGTTTACTTGGAGCACACATTGCTCACTCTGGACTTATCGTCTTTTGGGCTGGAGCAATGATGCTCTTTGAGGTTAATCATTTTACATTTGATAAACCGATGTGGGAGCAAGGTTTAATCTGTATGCCACACGTTGCGATGTTTGGTTATGGAATTGGACCTGGTGGTGAAGTAACTGACATTATGCCTTTCTTTCAGGCTGGTGTAGTTCATCTAATAGCTTCCGCAGTTCTTGGCTTCGGTGGAATTTACCACTCATTGGCTGGACCTGAAAAGCTTGAAGAAGATTTTCCTTTCTTTTCAACTGATTGGAGAGATAAAAATCAAATGACTAACATACTTGGTTACCATTTGATTGTCTTGGGCGTAGGTGCATTAGCATGGTCAGTAAACTGGTGTTTTATTGGTGGTGCTTATGATACTTGGGCTCCTGGAGGAGGAGAAGTTAGGCTTGTGAATCCAACACTTGATCCAAGAGTAATTCTTGGTTATCTATTTAGATCTCCATGGGGGGGCGCTGGTTCAATAATCGGTGTTAACTCAATTGAAGATATTGTTGGTGGGCATGTTTATGTGGGTGTAACTGCAATTATTGGAGGTATATTTCACATTTTCACCAAACCTTTTGGATGGGCTAGAAGAGCATTCATTTGGAATGGAGAAGGGCTCCTAAGTTATGCTCTTGGTGGAATATGTGTTGCAAGTTTTATTGCATCAACTTTCATCTGGTTTAACAATACTGCTTACCCTTCTGAATTCTACGGTCCAACAAATGCTGAAGCTTCGCAGGCACAAAGCTTTACTTTCCTTGTGAGAGATCAAAGAATTGGAGCCAATGTAGGTTCAACAATGGGACCAACAGGATTAGGTAAGTATCTCATGAGATCTCCTACAGGTGAAATTATATTTGGTGGTGAAACAATGAGATTTTGGGATTTCAGAGGGCCATGGTTAGAACCTCTTAGAGGACCTAACGGATTGAGCCTTGAGAAAATCCAAAACGATATTCAGCCTTGGCAAGTAAGAAGAGCAGCTGAATATATGACTCATGCTCCTAATGCTTCTATCAATTCTGTTGGAGGTATTATTACTGAGCCTAACGCTGTTAATTTTGTTAATTTAAGACAATGGTTAGCTGCAGCCCAGTTCTTCCTAGGTTGGTTTACATTTATTGGTCACCTTTGGCATGCAGGACGTGCTAGAGCAGCCGCTGCCGGTTTTGAGAAAGGAATCGACAGAAAGAGTGAGCCAGCTTTAGAAATGCCAGATATTGATTAACTCTAATCAATCTTTCTTAAGACCCTTTAAAGGGTCTTTTTTTTTATGGAGAAATCCCTTCCTTTATTAGACTCTTTCTGAGCCAAGGCAAACTTAAACCCATAACATTACTAAAACAACCATCAATCCTTTCGATATATTTACCTCCTAGACCTTCTAAAGCAAATCCTCCAGCGCAATATAAAGGTTCAAGAGAATCAACATAACTTTTTATCTCTTCATTTTGCAATTTTGAAAAATATACTTTAGAAATTATTGTTTTTTTAATTTTCTTTGTAATTCTTAGTGTTTTTGATCTTGAGTCAAAAGTACAAATTAGTAATGTATGTCCAGTATGAAGATAACCAAATTTTCCAGACATTTTTGACCATCTTCTATATGCTTCTTGCTTGTCTAAAGGTTTCCCAAAAGCTTTCCCTTCGAATTCAAAGATTGAATCACAACCCAGGATTTCAACTGAACTATAATTAAATTTTTCTGATAATTCCTTGTCTTTGATATTAAGAAATAAACTATTGGCTTTTTGAAAAGACAATTCCATAACCAGATTAGATATATTATTCTCATTTATTGAAGCTTCATTAAAATTACTTGAAATTTGAATAAATTTAATTTGACAGTTTTCCAGTAATTTCTTTCTAGATTGGGAAGCAGAGGCTAGAATTAACACAAATTTTTTATCGAATTATAATTCAATTTACTTATTAATAAATTTCAAGATTAATATAAATTACTAATGGAGTTAATAGAACAACTACAACCTATTAAAAAGCCCTTAATGGTTTTAGGTACATCTAGTGGGGCAGGCAAATCGTTAACAGTTACAGCTATAGGCAGGATTCTTAAAAATTTAGGAGAAGAACCAATACCTTTTAAAGGGCAAAATATGAGTAATAATGCTTGGGTTGATTGGAATGGGGGAGAAATGGCATATTCACAAGCACTTCAAGCTTTTGCTTGTGGGATAGTTCCTTCTTCAGAGATGAATCCCATTTTGTTAAAGCCTCAAGGTAATTCAATAAGCGAAGTAATCCATCTAGGAAAAAGTACAGGAATTACAACAGCAAAAAATTACTACAAGGATTGGTTTTACCCAGGTTGGGAAGTAATAAAAAAAAGTTTGAATTCAATATATGAACGACACCCAAATTGTCGTTTAATTATTGAAGGAGCCGGAAGTCCTGTAGAGATGAATTTAATTCATAGGGACCTTACGAACTTAAGAGTTGCAAAATATTTAAACGCGAATTGCATCTTAGTAACTGATATAGAAAGGGGAGGCGTATTTGCACAAATAATAGGAACTCTTGAGTTAATGAAACCAGAAGAAAGAAAACTCATTAAAGGTATATTAATTAACAGATTTAGAGGGGACCTTTCATTATTTGAAGAAGGTAAAAAATGGATTGAAAATAAAACACAAATCCCTGTTTTAGGAATAATTCCTTGGTTAGATGATAAATTCCCTCCAGAGGATTCTTTAGATTTATTAGAAAAAAAATCATATGTAACCAACCCTGAAATAATAGTTGGAATTATCAAACTACCCTCTATTAGCAATTTTTCAGATTTTGATCCATTAGAAAATGAAGAGTCTATATTAATTGAGTGGGTAATGGAATCCCAAAACCTAAATCAATTTGATTTTATTATTGTTCCTGGAAGTAAACAGACTATTAAAGATCAACTATTTCTTAAAGAGTCAGGTATTTCAGAGGATATAAAAGATTATTCAAATAATAATGGAAATATTTTTGGGATTTGTGGAGGTCTACAAATGTTAGGAACTATTCTCGAAGACCCATTTTGTAAAGAAGGATCAAAAGGTAATTCAGAACAATCAATTAAAGGAATTGGATTACTTCCCTTAAAAACAACTTTTCTTAAAAATAAAATAACAAGACAAATTAAATCTAAATCAATATGGCCGAACTTAACAGAAATTAATGGATTTGAGATACATAATGGAGTAACAAAACTAGACAGGAGTCAAGACACCTCAAATTTAAAGTCTATTTTTAAAGACATAGATCTTGGATGGTATAAAGAAAATAATCAAGGAGGAACTATTGCCGGCACTTATATTCATGGGATCTTTGAAAATGATGACTGGAGAGATCGCTACATAAATTTAATTAGAAGAAGTAAAAACCTCCCAATATTAGACAAAAAGACAAGATCTTATAAAATAAAACGAGAATATATTATTGAAAATCTCGCGAATGAATTTCATAAACACTTTAATATTTCATCGCTATTAAATTGAAACAACCAAAAATTAAAATCATATGGCCAAATAGTATTGAGACATACGTTTCAGAAGGGGAAGACTGGTTTTCAATTGCTGAAAAGGTTGGTTTAGATATTCCAACTGGGTGTTTAACAGGTAGTTGCGGAGCTTGTGAAATAGATGTTAATGGAGAAACCATCAGACCTTGTGTAAGTAGCATTAAAAGTAAAAAAAGAAGTTCCCTGAAAGTTTCTTTAACTACAGACCCCTTTTGGGAGAACTAAATTTTTTGGTTCTTTAATATAAAAAATTTAACTTAATACCAGTACTATAATTATCATCTTTTAAAAGTTGTCCAATATCCTGAATTCCTACTGCATTTGAATAATATAAATCAATTGACATTTCTGGAGAATAAGAATATCTCAATGCAAGGGTAGAATTAAACTCTGAATCATTTTTAAGTAAAGTATTTATTTCTGGTATTAGCTGCAGATTATCAAATAAATTAATATAGCTTGAAAGTCCAATTCCACCAAAACTTTCTACCCCACTAGAAAAGTATTTTGGACTAATATTAAAGACTAACCAATCATTTAATTTAAAAGTATTTATCAATTCTGTGAATAAGTAGCCTTGATTAGTCTCATCGTTTCTCCCTACGGATGTTCTTAAGGCCATCCAAAAAAGGTCATTTTTTTGTGGACTAAAAATTAATAATTTACCTCCTAGTCTGTAATTAATATTATTCTCACTTAAATAAGTTGAATATAGACTTTTATTTTTATTATCCCCATTAGTCAAATTATGAAAAGTGCCAATATTTATCAACTCTAGTTGAAATATATTTGATAAAGAATGACCGAAGAATCCAAATAAATTACCCCTAGAGTCATAATTAAAATTAATTTGTGAAGTTCCAGCTTCGGGTATCAAAGCATTACTAACTGAAATTCCACCATAACTAATCAATACTTCTTTTTCATTTAAAGGTTTAAGAAAAGTATCCTCTTCATAAGGTCTGAAAATTATATTGGCAGAATAAAGTGCTTTATTATCTGATGGGATAGTAAGTAAGCCTGTGGATGGACTTGATCCATAAGAGTTTGTTATTTTAGCTTCAATTCCAATCATGGGATTAATATCCCATCCTAAACCGAAACTATAAATTGATTTTCTAGAGTAATTTAAATTACTATCAAAATAGTTATTACCAGGTCCTAATGGGGTTGTATATGAAAGTAGCAAATCAACATTTTTGGCTATACCTAAAACAAAGCCACTGCCTAAATAAAAATTATTTCCATATGCATTTTTACCATTTCCTTTTGAGCCTAATTTTTCAGGTAAGAAAGTAATCCCAGGAACTATTACAAAAGTAAAGTTATCATTTATATTTTTCGAAAAAGGAAAGGAAAAAGCTCCAATTACATTTTCAAATTTATCTTTACCATATAAATTATCTTGTTGATTATAAATACTTTTTGTGTCTTTCGATCCACTAGAATGCCTCCAGTATTCAAGAGTTGAGACCATTGATAACCCAAAAACATTTTCATTCTCCGCTAAAAATTGTTTCTTAAATGAAAAAGCATAATTTTGCCAAGAATATGGAGCTCTTGCTCCATTTACATAATTGTAAAGATCATCATCTGCCTCAGAAAAGTAAAAGGAGAAAATAGAGGAATCTGAAATTCCATAATCAAAGACAAAAGATGGATTTTGTTGGCCAGTTCCACCAGATACGCCACCATCAAGGGATGATTTCCATCTAACAGATGATTGATAATCCCCATAATCAAGAAAATTGTTTAGTGGTAAAAAGGGTTCAATTTCAGTAATAGAATAATGTGATTTTTGTCTTGATTTATATGTATATACACCTCTAAAATTCTTAAGCTTTTTTATTTTAAAACTTTCATCATCATTCTCATCTAGAAAATAACTTTCATCATCTTGATAAGATTTCCAAATAATCTTTTTTAAAGTTTTTTTTGTTTTATTTTCTTTTACCTTCTCCCATTTTATTTGTTTT